>NZ_KV792467.1:0-67461 GCF_001808215.1 Serratia sp. HMSC15F11 | reverse complement strand
GGAAAAACCACGCTTTTTCCTCCTTTGTCAGCAATCCAAGGGCGCCTTGCGGCGCCCTTGTTATTACTTGTGCTGGCCCTGCTTCTGCAGGAACTGCACGCCCTTGTCCGGGAAGTCGGTGAACACGCCGTCGACGCCAGCCTGGTTGTAAATCACGTCATACAGTTGGTTCACGTCGGTCACGTACTTCGGCAGCGCATCGGCGCGGATGGTGAACGGATGCACCGCCAGCTTGCTGGCGTGCGCTTCTTTCACCATGTCGGTCAGCACGATGTGGCCCGGCTTGGATTTATCCGCCACCACCAGCATGTGGTAGTCCGGCCCGATGCCGTCGGCATACTGAGCGATTTTCTTCATCGCGCCCGGTTTGAACATCCAGTCATAGTCGTATTCCACCCACTTGCCGTCGGCTTTCTGCTCGTAGGTTTCCTGCCAGTCGTTGTAGGCGATCAGCTGCACCAGCTTCAGATCCATGCCCAGCTTCGGCTCCAGCTCGTTCTTGATGCGTTTGAGCTCGTTGGCGTCGAAGCACTGCAGGTAGACGTTGTCGTTTTTGCCGGTGTAGCCGTACTGCTTGAGCACCGCCAGCACTTTGCTGGAGATGTCTTTGCCTTCCTGCTTGTGGAACCAAGGCGCTTTGATTTCAGGATAGATGCCGATGTTTTTGCCGGTCGAATGGTTCAGACCCTGTACGAATTCGATCTCTTCCTGGAAGGTGTGGACGCGGAAGTCGGATTTGCCCATCGGGAAGCGGCCAGGGTAGCCCTGTACCTTCTTGCCGTTTTCGATGTCAAAGCCTTCGGTGAACTTCAGCGATTTGATCTCCGCCAGCGTAAAGTCGATGGCGTAATAACGGCCGTCTTTGCGTGCGCGGTTCGGGAAACGTTCGGCGACGTCGGTGACGCGATCGAGGTAATGGTCGTGCAGCACCACCAGCTCGTTGTCCTTGGTCATCACCAGATCTTGCTCGAGGTAATCGGCGCCTTGCGCGTAGGCCATCGCCTTCGCCGGCAGGGTGTGTTCCGGCAGGTAGCCGCTGGCACCGCGGTGGGCGATCACCACTTTGTCCGCCGCCTGCGCGGCGCTGACCATTGAGGTGGCGAGAATGATCCCTGTCAGCAGGGCTTTGACTTGAGTCCGCATTCCGTTTTCTCCGTGTTGTTGGGGGCAGGGTAGTAAAAAGGCCGCAGGGCGGCCTTTAAATCATGCAAAAGTCGTGTGACGGTTAGCCGCGCTTGCCGGCAGCGATTTCCGCGTGGTGTTTCTTCTCGTTCAGCATGGTCAGCAGCAGCAGGATAACCGCCAGCACGCCGCCGCCGATCATCACCATGAAGCCGCCGTCCCAACCGAAGAAGTCTACGGTGTAACCGACGATGGCGCTGGCCGCAACCGAGCCGCCCAGGTAGCCGAACAGGCCGGTGAAGCCCGCGGCGGTGCCGGCGGCTTTCTTCGGCGCCAGCTCCAGCGCGTGCAGGCCGATCAGCATCACCGGACCGTAGATCAGGAAGCCGATGACCAGCATACAGATCATGTCCACGGTCGGGTTACCGGCCGGGTTCATCCAGAACACCACGGTGGCGATGGTCACCAGCGTCATGAAGAACACGCCGGTGGCGCCGCGGTTGCCTTTGAACACTTTGTCCGACATCCAGCCGCACAGCAGGGTGCCCGGGATACCGGCGTATTCATACAGGAAGTAGGCCCAGGAAGACTTGTCCAGCGCGAAGTGCTTCACTTCTTTCAGGTAGGTCGGCGACCAGTCCAGAATGCCGTAACGCAGCAGATAGACGAACACGTTGGCGACCGCGATGTACCACAGCAGCTTGTTCGGCAGAATGTACTGCATGAAGATCTGCTTGGCGGTCAGCTCTTCTTCGTCTTTTTCGCTGTAGTCGTCCGGATAGTCGTTTTTGTACTCTTCAATCGGCGGCAGGCCGCAGGATTGCGGGGTGTCGCGCATCAGGCCGAAGGCGATCAGGGCCACCAGGATGGCGCCGAAGGCCGGCATGTACAGCGCCGCGTGCCAGTCGTTGAACCAGGCCATGCCCAGCAGGAACAGCAGCGGCGGCAGGCCGCCGCCCACGTTGTGGGCGCAGTTCCAGATGGAGACGATGCCGCCGCGTTCTTTCTGCGACCACCAGTGCACCATGGTGCGGCCGCACGGCGGCCAGCCCATGCCCTGGAACCAGCCGCACAGGAACAGCAGGACGAACATGATGGCGATGCTGGAGGTTGCCCACGGCACGAAGCCCATGAACAACATCACCGCCGCCGCCAGGATCAGGCCGGCAGGCAGGAACACTCGCGGGTTGGAACGGTCGGAGACCGAACCCATGATGAATTTGGAGAAGCCGTAGGCGATGGAGATGCCCGACAGCGCGAAGCCGAGGTCACCGCGGCTGAAGCCTTGTTCGATCAGGTAAGGCATGGCCAGGGTGAAGTTCTTACGCACCAGATAGTAGGCGGCGTAACCGAAGAAGATCCCCAGGAAAATTTGCCAGCGCAGCTTACGGTAGAGCGGGTCTACCTTATCGCTCGGCACACGGGCGATGTGTGCGGCCGGCTTAAAAATACTCAACATGAGCGCCTCCGATGGCTTTATCTGTTATCACATCAATATGACCTTTTACGTTCATTTGATGATTGAGCGGATATCGAATGTGGTGTTTTTGTGTTCCATAACGAGCGCCATTGTCATCAAATACGCCTGGTGTCGCTGTGACGAATGGCGCAATTGTTACACTTTCATGAAACCACGGCGGATTTTGAGCGATTCGTTAACGTTATGAAATAGAAAAACGTCCAAAAATCGTGATTATGATCACATTGATGGTTTTTTGTGGACATTTTTATTTCGTTTTATGTTCGTTATTGTTCCTTATCAAACAAAGACCCTAATAACCGTGGCTCAATAGGCTCATAACTACCGATCCTGAGGGAGCGACATGAGCAGCTATTTTGACGGCGGCGAAACGGATGTGATCATCATCGGCGGCGGCGCCACCGGCGCAGGCATTGCCCGCGACTGTGCGCGGCGCGGCTTGCGATGCATTTTGCTGGAGCGCCACGACATCGCCACCGGCGCCACCGGCCGCAACCACGGTTTGCTGCACAGCGGCGCGCGCTATGCGGTGACCGACGGCGAGTCGGCGCGCGAATGCATAGAAGAGAACCGCATCCTGAAACGCATCGCGCATCACTGTATCGAGCGCACCAACGGGCTGTTCATCACCTTGCCGCAAGACTCGCTGGACTATCAGCAGCAGTTTATCGCCGCCTGTCGCCAGGCCGACATCGACGCCGAAGCGATCGACCCGCAGCTGGCGCTGCGGCTTGAGCCGGCGGCTAACCCGGCGCTGATCGGCGCGGTGCGGGTGCCGGACGGCACCGTCGATCCTTTCCGGCTGACCGCCGCCAATATGCTGGACGCGCGCGAGCACGGCGCGCAGATCCTGACCTACCATCAGGTGGTGGGGTTGCTGCGCAGCGGCGATCGGGTGACGGGCGTGCGCGTTTACGACCATCAGAATCAGCGGCGCTATGAGCTGCACGCGCCGGTGGTGGTCAACGCCGCCGGCATCTGGGGCCAGCAGATCGCCGAATACGCCGATTTGCGCATCCGCATGTTCCCGGCCAAAGGAGCGCTGCTGATCCTCGGCCATCGCATCAACAACATGGTGATCAACCGCTGCCGCAAACCGGCGGACGCCGACATCCTGGTGCCGGGCGACACTATCTCGCTGATCGGCACTACCTCGACCCATATCGACTACGACCAAATTGACAACATGCTGGTGACCCCGCAGGAGGTGGACATTCTGATCCGCGAAGGGGCGCTGTTGGCGCCCACCCTGGCGCAGACCCGTATTTTGCGCGCCTATGCCGGGGTGCGGCCGCTGGTGGCCAGCGACGACGATCCCAGCGGGCGCAACGTCAGCCGCGGCATCGTGCTGCTCGATCACGCCGCCCGCGACGGGCTGGAAGGGTTTATCACCATTACCGGCGGCAAGCTGATGACCTACCGCCTGATGGCGGAGTGGGCCACCGACAAGGTATGCGAAAAGCTCGGCGTAAATAGTCCGTGCACCACCGCGCAGGACGCGCTGCCCGGATCCCGTCAGTCGGCGGAGGAAACGGTGCGCAGCGTGGTTTCTCTGCCCGCCAGCATTCGCGGCTCGGCGATCTATCGGCACGGCGATCGCGCCAGCCAGGTGCCGGCGGCCGATCGGCTCGACACCAGCCTGGTGTGCGAATGCGAGGCGGTGACCGCCGGGGAAGTGCGCTATGCGGTCAACTCGCTGACCGTCAATAACCTGGTGGATCTGCGCCGCCGCACCCGTGTCGGCATGGGCACCTGCCAGGGCGAACTCTGCGCCTGCCGCGCCGCCGGGCTGTTGACGCGCTTTAACGTCAGCACGCCGCAGCAATCCATCGCGCAGCTGTCGCAGTTCCTCAACGAACGCTGGAAAGGCGTACGGCCGATCGCCTGGGGCGATGCGCTGCGCGAGAGCGAATTCACCAGTTGGGTTTACCAGGGATTATGCGGGCTTGAAGCCCAGGCCGACCAGGAGCAGGAGGCGGATGATGCGATTTGACGTCGTGGTGATTGGCGGTGGTTTGGCGGGCCTGAGCTGCGCCATTGCCGTGGCCGAACAGGGCAAGCGCTGTGCGGTGGTCAGTTCTGGCCAGAGCGCGCTCTACTTCTCCTCCGGCTCGCTCGATCTGCTGGCGAGATTGCCGGACGGCACGCCGGTCGAGATGCCGCTGGCGGCGTTGCCGCAGCTGGCGCAACAGGCGCCGCAGCATCCGTACGCCCTGATCGGGCCCGGCCGGGTGGCGGCGCTGTCCGCCGCCGCGCAGCGGCTGCTGGAACGCTGCGGGCTGAATCTGCAGGGCGAGGGGGTGAACAACCATCTGCGCATCACGCCGCTCGGCACGCGCCGCGCCACCTGGCTCAGCCCGCAAGCGATCCCGACGCTGCCGCTGACCGGCCAACTGCCGTGGCGGCGCATTGCGGTGATCGGCATCGAAGGGTTCCTCGACTTCCAACCGCAGATGGCCGCCGACGCCCTGAGCCGCGAGCTCGGCGTGCAGACGGACGTGGCCTATCTGCACATGCCGGCGCTGGACAGATTGCGCAATAACCCCAGCGAGTTCCGCGCGGTGAACATCGCCCGGGTACTGGATTTGATGGAAAGCCTGCCGCCGATGGCCGAAGAACTGCGGCGACTGGCGGGCGAGTCCGAGGCGCTCTTCCTGCCGGCCTGTCTGGGCCTGGAGGACGACGCGTCGCTGGCGGTGCTGCAGGATGCGGTCGGCAAGCCGATCCGACTGCTGCCGACGTTGCCGCCTTCGGTGCCCGGCATGCGCTTGCATCAGGCGCTGCGGCGACGTTTCCAGCAGTTGGGCGGCGTTTTCATGCCGGGCGACAGCGTGCTGCGCGCCGAGAGCGAAGCCGGCCGCGTCACCGGTTTGTACACCCGCAACCACGGTGATATTCCGCTGCGGGCGCAGCAGGTGGTGCTGGCCAGCGGCAGCTTCTTCAGCAATGGACTGGTGGCCGATTTCGACGGGGTGCGCGAACCGATCTTCGGGCTGGACGTACACAGCCGGGCGGATCGCGCCGACTGGAGCCGACGCGAGCTGTTCGCGCCGCAGCCTTACCTGCAGTTCGGCGTGCGTACCGACGGCAGGCTGCGGGCGATGAAGCAGGGAGTGCCGTTCGACAACCTGTACGCCATCGGCGCGGTCGCCGGCGGCTACGATCCGCTGCAGCAGGGCTGCGGCGCCGGCGTGTCATTGATCGGCGCGCTGCACGTCGCGCAGCAGATCGCCGCGGAGGAGAACGTATGAGCCTGCATCGGGACCACAGCTTTGAAAGCTGCATCAAATGCACCGTCTGCACCACTTACTGCCCGGTGGCCAAAGTGAACCCGCTCTACCCGGGGCCGAAACAGGCGGGGCCGGACGGCGAGCGGCTGCGGCTGAAAGACCCGGCGCTGTACGACGAAGCGCTGAAATACTGCACCAACTGCAAGCGTTGTGAAGTGGCCTGCCCGTCCGACGTCAAAATCGGCGACATCATTCAGCGCGCCCGCGCCGACTTCGCCCAGAGCAAGCCGACGCTGCGCGATGCCATCCTCAGCCATACCGATATCATGGGATCGCTGTCGACGCCGTTTGCGCCGATCGTCAACGCCGCCACCGGGTTGAAACCGGTGCGCAAGCTGCTGGACAAGGCGCTGAAGATCGATCACCGGCGCGAACTGCCGAAATATTCCTTCGGCACCTTCCGCCGCTGGTACCGGCAACAGGCGCAGGCTCAGCAGCGTTACGCCGAGCAGGTGGCATTCTTCCACGGTTGCTTCGTCAACTATAACCACCCGCAGCTGGGCAAGGATTTGGTCCGGGTGTTCAACGCGCTGGATATCGGCGTGCAACTGCTGAAACGCGAGAAATGCTGCGGCGTGCCGCTGATCGCCAACGGGTTTATCGACCAGGCTAAAAAGCAGGCCAGGGTCAATGCCGAATCGCTGCAGGAAACGGTGCTGGAGCGCGGCATTCCGGTGGTGGCGACCTCATCGAGCTGCACCTTCACCCTGCGTGACGAATACCCTCATCTGCTGGACGTAGACACCACTGCGGTGCGCGATCGGGTGGAGCTGGCGACGCGCTATCTCTATCGCCTGATCAATCAGGGGCGCAGCCTGCCGCTCAAGCGCACGCCGCTGCGGGTGGCTTATCACACGCCTTGCCATATGGAGAAGATGGGCTGGACCGCCTACACCCTGGAGCTGCTGCGGCAGATACCGGGGCTGGAGCTGGTGGTGCTGGATTCGCAGTGCTGCGGCATCGCCGGCACTTACGGGTTCAAATCGGAGAACTACGCCACGTCGCAAGGCATTGGTGCGCCGCTGTTCCGACAGATAGAAGAGAGCGGAGTGGATCTGGTGGTGACCGACTGCGAGACCTGCAAGTGGCAGATCGAAATGTCCACCAGCAAACGCTGCGAACACCCGATCACCCTGCTGGCGCAGGCGTTGGCATAAAGACTCAGGGGCCGGCAAACCGGCCCCTGCGGGATTACGGTTTCAGCTTCAGGGTGGAGATGATGCCTTCGGCTTCAGTCTGCGCCTGCTGCTGATTGTCCGCCGGCAGCGTCACCTGAATGGTCAGCATGTTGTTGTTCAGCGAACCGATCAGGACAGAAGAATAGGCTTTCTCGCCGCCGCTGGTGATGATGCTGTCCAGCTGACGCAGCGGCACGCCGTTGACGTCGAGCGCCTTGTTGGTGATCACCTGCAGGTTGGCGTCACGCGCGCGCTGGGTGTTCTCCAGGCGCTTGGCCAGGGTCTCCAGGCTGTCGGCGGTCTTGTCGCCCAAGATGACGATCACTGCGCGCTGACCGGTGCTGTCTGCGTAAACATGCATGTTGTTGGCCTGGTTGCCCAGCTTGCCGCTCTGATCCGCCATGCCGATCGGCAGGGTGAACGCCAGTTTACCGTCCAGCAGGCTCACCTGCTGCCCGGCCGGCGCGCTGGCCGCCGCGCCGTCTGGCGCTGCCTTGGTGTCTTTGGTGTTGCCGTCGCAGGCCGCGAGGCCAAGCGCCAGCAGGCTGATACCCATCAATTTCGCTACTTTACGCATCGGGCTTCCTTCTTCCTTTCCGGTAGGGATTCACTGTCGTATCGCAACCTATTCCAGGTTGAAATGCAAGGCAGATGTTGTCACAAGTTTTTTTCCAGTAATAGCCGATAATCAGCCACTTCGCCTTTCTTTTCCAGATGAACAATCTGATAGTGATGGGCGAGCAGCATCGTCAGCATGGCGCGGAACCGGTTACGGGTTTTGACCGTCAGTTGGCGATAGCCTTGCGCCCGCGCCCAGCGCTCTTATTCGGCCAACAAGGCCTGCGCCACGCCGTGGCGACGGAATGCCGGCAGCACGCCGCCCAGCCAGCTGTAAAACACCGTTTCCTGCCGTTGATAACCGAGTTTGAAACCGGCCGGCTGTCCGTCTATCTCGGCGATCAACAGGCTGGCGGGGGCGGCGCCGATACGTTGCTGCAGAACGGCCAGGCTGTGCAGGCCGCCGAATTCGGGGATGCGTTGGTAAAGGCGGTGGATTTCTTCGAGCGTGGCGGTGCGGACGATTGGGGTCATGAGCGGCCTCCAAAGGATAAGGCCGCCCAGAATAACACGACTCAGCCCGGCTGCAGGCTGCCGCTGCGCGCCGCGATGCGTTTGAGCAGCATGTTCAGCAACACGCCGTACATCGGCAGGAAGAACAGCAGGCAGATCATCACCTTGAAGCTGTAATCCACCAGCGCGATCTCCACCCAGTTGTTGGCCATGAAGGGATCGCTGCTCTTATAGAAGGCGATGAAGAAGAACGCCAGCGTATCGCTGATGTTGCCGAGGAACATCGCCGCCGCCGGCGCCACCCACCAGGCGCTGCGTTGACGCAGGCGGTTGAAGACGTGTACGTCGAGGATCTGGCCGAGCACATAGGCCATAAAGCTGGCCACCGCGATGCGCGCCACGAACAGGTTAAAACTGCTCAGCGCGGCGAAGCCCTGCCATTCTCCCTGATAGGTGACGGTGGAGATCACGTAGGAGATGAACAGCGCCGGCACCATCACCGCCAGGATGATGCGCCGCGCCAGCGGCGCGCCGAAGATGCGCACGGTCAGATCGGTCGCCAGGAAGATAAACGGGAAGGTAAAGGCGCCCCAGGTGGTATGGAAGCCGAAAACGCTGATCGGCAGCTGCACCAGGTAGTTGCTGGAGGTAATGATGGCGATATGAAACAGCGAAAGCCAGACCAACGCCGTGAAGCGCTGCTGTGCGGTAAACGAATACATACTTGTAGCCTTTTTAGCAGTGGGGTGAGGGAACCCAGTGTGTCTTGTCAAAACAGCAAAAAACGCTGCGCGGCGGCATGATACGCGTTTGCGCAACCAATGCAATGGTTAAATTTAACGCAAACGTTAACGCATCTTGCGCAGAAAAACTACCGGCGTAAACTAGGCGCTAATGAGATGCGGCGAGCGTTCGCCGATCGTTTTTGAACGAGAAAAATTGCATGACTGACTTATTTGCCCAGGCAGACCAGACGCTCGACGCGCTGGGGCTGCGTTGCCCGGAACCGGTGATGATGGTGCGCAAAACCGTGCGCCATATGGACAACGGCGAAACGCTGCTGATTATCGCCGACGATCCGGCCACTACCCGCGATATCCCGGGGTTCTGCCGCTTTATGGAGCACACGCTGGTGGCGCAGGAGACCGAGCAGGCGCCATACCGTTATCTGTTACGTAAAGGCGTCTAACGGCGGCGCGGCCGAGTTAAAAGTTCCCTCCCCCAAATGACAACGGGCGCGGTATGCCGCGCCCGTGTTTGTTTCAGAGCTTAGCTGCGCTTTCTCAACAGCCGCAGCGCGTTGGCGGTGACCAGCGCGGTGGCGCCGGAGTCCGCCAGCACTGCCAGCCACAGCCCGGTTAACCCCAGCAGGCTGGTGATCAGAAAGACCCCTTTCAATCCCAGCGCGATGGTGATGTTTTGCCGGATATTGGCGTGGGTGGCGCGCGAGATGCGGATCATCTCCGCGACGCCTACCAGCCGGTTGTGGGTCAGGGCGGCGTCGGCGGTTTCCAATGCCACGTCGGTGCCGCTGCCCATGGCGATGCCGATGCTGGAGGCCTTCATCGCCGGGGCGTCGTTGATGCCGTCGCCGATCATCGCCGTCGGGCGCAGTTCGCTGAGTTCGGTGACCGCGCTGACCTTATCTTCCGGCAGCAGACCGGCGCGATAGTCGAGCCCCAGCTCGCCGGCGATCGCCGCGGCGGCGCGCGGGTTGTCGCCGGTCAGCATCACGCCGCGAATGCCCAGCGCGTTCAGTTCGGCTATGGCCTGTTTGGCGTCGCCGCGCAGCGTATCGCGCAGCGCCAGCAAGCCGATGGGCGCGCCGTCTTCCAGCACCACCACTGCCGTTTTGCCGGCGTTTTCCAGCTTGTCTACCTGGCTCTGCCATTGGGCGTCGAGCAGGCCCGGTGCCAGCTTGCCCGGCGCGCTGATCAGCACGGTCTTGCCGTCCACGATCCCTTCCACGCCGACGCCGGCCAGCGCGCGGCGCGCCTGCGCCAGCGGCAGCTCCGTCCCGCTTTCGGCGGCGCGGTTGATGATCGCCTGCGCCAGCGGGTGATGTGAACCGGCTTCCACCGCGGCGGCAAGCTGCAGCAGCCGCTGTTCGGTGAGCGTGCCGATCGGCAGCACGTCGGTCACCGTCGGCTTACCTTCGGTCAGGGTACCGGTTTTATCGAAGGCGATAGTTTGGATCTGGCCCAGTTGCTCCAGCGCCGCACCGCCTTTAATCAGCGCACCGCGCCGCGTGGCAGCCGCCAACCCGGACGTAATGGCCGCCGGGGTCGAGATCACCAATGCGCATGGGCAGCCGATCAGCAGCAGCGTCAGGCCGCGATAGATCCAGGTATCCCACGGCTGTGAGAACAACAGCGGCGGCACCAGGATCACCGCGACGGCCAGCAGCATAATGGCCGGGGTGTAGTAACGGCTGAACCGATCGAGGAAGCGTTCGATCGGCGCGCGGCGCTCTTCGGCCTCTTCAATCAGCTGCAAAATGCGGTCGATGGCGTTTTTGCCGGGCTCGGAGATCACCTTCATCTGCGCCGCCTGATCGACGGACAGGCTGCCGGCGGCCACTTTCTCACCCTGTTGGCGCTCGACCGGCACCGATTCGCCGGTCAGGGCGCTTTCGTCGAAGCTGGCGAAAGGATTGAGCAGCGCGGCGTCGGCCGGCAGGCGCCCGCCGGGTGCGATTTCAATCACATCGCCCGGACGCAGGCTGGCGACCGGCACGCGTTTGCGCTCCGCACCTTGCAGCAGCAGCGCATCTTCCGGCACCAGCTCCATCAGCGCCGTCACCCCGCGCCGCGCGCGGTTGGCGGCGTAGGATTCCAGCAGTTCACCGACCATAAACAGCAGCAGCACCATCGCCGCCTCGGCGGTGGCGCCGATGAACAGCGCGCCGATGGCCGCCACGCTCATCAGCGTTTCGATGGCGAACGGCGTGCCGGAACGAATCAGACGCAGCGCCTTGGCGGCGACCGGTGCCAATCCGACCAGCGTGGTGGCGATAAAGGCGATGCGGCCCAGCTCCGGGTTAACCCGATCCAGCACCCAGCTGACGACCATCAGGGTGGCTAACAGCAGCAGCGGTGCGAATTCGCCGAAGCGTGAGGTTTTCGGCGCGGCGGCTTTGGCGGTCTGAGTGCCGAGCAGGGTAAAGCCGGCTTGGGCGACCGCGTCCTGGATCCGCAGGCTGATGTCGGACTGCGCGTCGACCACCAGTTTCTCGGTGGCGAACAACACGCGCGCGCTGTCGACGCCGGGGAGTGCGGTGACGGCATTTTCGATTTTCTTGGCGCAGCTGGGGCAGTCCATACCGGTGACTTTCCAGCTGAAACGTTGGCTACCGGAAGGGGGAGCGGCGGCCAGCCTGTCGCTTTCCTCGTCCGGATCGTCGGGCGCGGCGGTGCAGCAGCCGCTATCGCCATGATCGTGATGGTGGTGGGCGTGTTCGGCCTGTGCGGCGGCGTTTTTCGGCTCGCTGCTGCAGCCATGCTGAGTTTTGCTGTGGCTGTGGTTGCAGCCGCATCCGCCTTCGGCGTGATGATGTTCCTGATGATTATGGTTTTGCTGGTTGTGCATAACGTCCCCCCTTCGGGCTGTTAAACGGGTTTGCTCAGCTGACTCTACACCCTGGAGTCAACTCCAGAGTCAAGCGTCGGATGAGAATTATTGCTAACGGCGTTCGAGTGTATAAAGGGGTATTCATTCAATAATGAATAATGCGAATTTAAATCTATAGGCTTTTCTTATCCCCTATTTGGGTGAAAAGCCTCACTGCCGTTAGTTTAAATAAGAAAATAATATTCCTATAGAAACTAAAAAGTCGCCTGACCTAATAATAAAGAGTTATTAACCTATAACGCTTTAGCAAAATTTACCTTTTTGCCCGTACCAAGCCAGCATGATTCGCTTGTGCCTGCAGGCCGCATTGTTATTGAAGTTTGGTGCCAACTTATCCTCGTTAAGTTTCATTTGTTTTGTAAATAAACCTAAAAAGCAGCATAACAAACTTTCGTTTAGACAATAAAAGGTTGATTATTTTATGTTCAGTTTCGCGGCCCTGCCTATAATTGGAATCGATTACCATTTTTAATGGCAATCTTATTTGCTGATATATATGCATTAATTCTACCTAATACACTGCCGACAACGGCGCATAAGCCCCTTCCAGCAAGCTTAAGGTTCATTCACCGTAGCTTACGGGGAGGTTATGTCTATCTGTCTGATTGATAGCGATCAGATAATGAGTGGAATCGAACCAATGCAATCTACTAAAAAGGCAATTGAAATTACTGAATCCAACTTCGCAGCCGCTAAAACCGGCTACGATGCTGTAGCCGACCTGCTGCATTATCATGAGCGTGGCAACGGGATTCAGATTAATGGCAAGGATTCATTTTCTAACGAGCAAGCTGGGCTGTTTATTACCCGAGAGAATCAAACCTGGAACGGTTACAAGGTATTTGGCCAGCCGGTTAAATTAACCTTCTCCTTCCCGGACTATAAGTTCTCTGCCACCAACGTCGCCGGCGACACCGGGCTGAGCAAGTTCAGCGCGGAACAGCAGCAGCAGGCTAAGCTGTCGCTGCAGTCCTGGGCCGACGTCGCCAATATCACCTTCACCGAAGTGGCGGCCGGTCAAAAAGCCAACATCACCTTCGGCAACTACAGCCAGGATCGCCCCGGCCACTATGATTACGGCACTCAGGCCTATGCCTTCCTGCCGAACACCATTTGGCAGGGTCAGGATCTGGGCGGCCAGACCTGGTACAACGTCAACCAATCCAACGTGAAACACCCGGCGACCGAAGACTACGGCCGCCAGACGTTCACCCATGAGATTGGCCATGCGCTGGGCCTGAGCCACCCGGGCGATTACAACGCCGGTGAAGGCAACCCAACCTACCGCGACGCCACTTATGCGGAAGATACCCGCCAGTTCAGCCTGATGAGCTACTGGAGCGAAACCAACACCGGTGGGGATAACGGCGGTCATTACGCCGCTGCTCCGCTGCTGGATGACATTGCCGCCATTCAACATCTGTATGGCGCCAATCTGTCGACCCGCACCGGCGACACCGTGTACGGCTTTAACTCCAACACCGGTCGTGACTTCCTCAGCACCACCAGCAACTCGCAAAAACTGATCTTTGCGGTCTGGGATGCGGGCGGCAACGATACCTTCGACTTCTCCGGTTACACCGCGAACCAGCGCATCAACCTGAATGAGAAATCGTTCTCCGACGTGGGCGGTTTGAAGGGCAACGTGTCGATCGCCGCCGGGGTGACCATCGAGAACGCCATTGGCGGTTCCGGCAATGACGTGATCGTCGGCAACGCGGCCAACAACGTGCTGAAAGGCGGCGCGGGCAATGACGTGCTGTTCGGCGGCGGCGGGGCGGATGAGCTGTGGGGCGGTTCCGGCCAGGATACCTTCGTGTTCACCGCTGCCAGCGATTCTGCACCGGGTGCTTCGGACTGGATCCGCGACTTCCAGAAAGGGATCGACAAAATTGACCTGTCGTTCTTCAACAAAGAGGCGCAGAGCAGCGATTTCATCCACTTCGTCGATCATTTCAGCGGCGCGGCCGGTGAAGCACTGCTCAGCTACAATGCTTCCAACAACGTGACCGATCTGGCGGTGAACATCGGGGGTCATCAGTCGCCGGACTTCCTGGTGAAAATCGTCGGTCAGGTAGACGTCGCCACCGACTTTATCGTGTAACACAGCAACGACACGCCCGGCGCAGTCTCGGCCGGGCGTGATGTGGGAGCCCGGTATGAAAGGTACTTTAACGCGCACCGCTCTGGCGGCGGGCGGCATGATGGTGACGAGTGCGGTCATGGCCGGCAGCCTGGCGCTGCCGACCGCGCAGTCGCTGGCGGGGCAATGGCAGGTTGCCGACAGCGAACGGCAATGCCAAATCGAGTTTTTGGCGAATGAGCAAAGTGAAACCAACGGCTATCAGCTGGTGGATCGGCAACGTTGTCTGCAAAGCGTGTTTGCGGCCGAGGTGGTGGGCTGGCGCCCGGCGCCGGATGGCATCGCCCTGCTGCGGGCGGATGGCAGCACGCTGGCGTTCTTCTCGCGCGACGGCGATCTGTATCGCAATCAGCTGGGCGCCGATGATGCCTTAACGTTGAAAGCGTTGGCTTGATGTGGAAACGGGTTCGGCGTACCGAACCCGCGGCAGGTCGTTACAGGTAGAGTGAGCGCACGATCAGGAAGTGGCCGGAGAAGTAACAGAAAGCGACGATGGCGTCCGCTGCGCGGAAGGTGAAACGGTAGCGGTTGATCAGCCAAACGACGTTGGCCAGCAGCAATAGCGAGGTGCCGGTCAGCAGCGAGAAGCCGAAATCGGTGCTGCGCAGGAAATATTGTTCGCCCGCCAACCAGACCATCAGCAGCGTCATCGCCACGTAGGTGACGATTGGCCAGCGCATCTCTTCCAGCCGGGTCCAAAGGGTGGCCAGCAGCAACGCGCCTATCGCCAGCAGCGCCAGCGGCAGCGGCCAAAACAGACTGAACGTCATCTGGCTGGCGAAGCTCAGGGTGTACAGCAGGTGGGACAGAAAAAAGGCGCCGATGGCGTACAGTACCCGCTCGCGCGGCAACAGGAGCAGCGCGTCGCCGCTCAGCGTCGCCAGCAGGCCGAGTACGATCAGATAACCTGCCGCGCTGAGCACCGGCGCCTGCCAGGCCAACAGCAACAGCAACAGTAGCGTGACGGGTTTGAACACCCAGCGTTGCCAGCGCGGCCCACGGTATGAGGCGTCGACGAACAGCCAACCGGAAAAGAATACGGCAAGAAACGGCCAACTCATTGATGTCTTCCTTATGTATGAGGGAGCCGCAACCACCGGCTCCAAACTGTCACCCATGTCACTTCTTATTTCAGTGTAGGTAGCCTGCCGACGATCGACAATGCTTTCTTGAGAATGCTATGTTTACGCCGATTTGGCCGTGAAGGAAATGGGGAAACCGATGAGCAAGCCACCGTTGTTTTTTGTCGCCGTGATTGCGCTGATCGCCGTGCTGGCCACGCAACGCTATTTCAAACAGCGCCAGCAGGAGGCGGAAAAAGACCGTGCACCGATGCGCAGTCTGCAGGTGACGGTGAGCGACAAGCGCAGCTTCCCGGTCGCCAAAACCCGTGCGCCGCAGCGCGAACCGCTGGTCAATGAGCCGATGTATTACGAGGTGGTGTTCCGCCCGGTACAGGGCGGTGAAGACATCACGCTTCGGCTGAAACAGTGGCAATACAACCCGATAGAAAAAGGCGCGCAGGGCACGTTGAACATGCAGGGCACGCGCTTCGTCTCTTTCACCGTTAAGCCGTAGCGGTCACTTTTTCTTGATGGGCGGCTGTTTCTTCTGCCAGGCCAACAGCTCGAACACGCCAAAGATAAAGATCTTGGCTTCTTGCCAGTAGCTGATCGGCTGATCCTTCGGCTGGGTGGATTTCAGCAGCACCAGTTGCAGGCCGTGCATCACCACCATGAAGAACAGCGCCACGTCGATGAAATACTTCAGCGGCTTGGGAAACGGATGGAACAGGTTAGAGAGCAGGAAGCCCCACACGCACAGCATCAGCAGGCGGCCCAGATTAATCAGCATGGTCGGTTTTCTCTTGCGAACGAATATAAAGGCGATAGGCCACCTGGCCGGCGACTTTCTCCCGGTGCAGCTGCCAGCTGGCAGGCACGTCCGCCGCGGCGCTTTCCGCCTCGGCTTCTACATAGATCCAGGCCTCGTCGGCCAGCCAGCCTCGCTGCTCCAGCAACAAGGCGGTCTCCGCCAGCAGGCCTTTGCGAAACGGCGGATCGAGAAACACCACGTCAAACGGTTGGCCCTCGCCCGCCAGCCAGCTCAGCGCGTTGGTGTTGATAACCACCCCTTTGCCCTGCAGCAGCGCCAGATTTTTTTCCAGCTGCTGCGCCACCGGTCGTTCGAATTCCAGCAGCGTGGCGCTGCCGGCGTAGCGCGACAGCGCTTCCAGCCCTAATGCGCCGCTGCCGGCGAAACAGTCCAGGCAGCGCGCGCCCTGAATCACCGGCGCCAGCCAGTTGAACAGGGTTTCGCGCACCCGATCGGTGGTGGGGCGCAGCCCCGGGCTGTTCGGCACCGGAAGCTTGCGACCGCGCCATTGGCCGCCGATGATGCGGATCTGTCCGGCTGCGGCCTGGGGCGGTTTTTTGGCCGCCGCCCGTGGCGAGAGTCTTGTCATAAGCGTTGTTTGATTTCTTTTGCGGCGCGGTGCCGCAGAGGTTAACGAAAAGTTGCCCCTATTCTACCGGTGACGGGCGTCGGGGGGAACGGTAAAACGTTGTTGTCTGATTTCACACCGGAAAGCATGCCGGATGCGTGTTGCTGCGCGAGGGAAAGTGATAGACTCGGCGGATTATTGTCAGCATATATCCTTCAGGTATGTAGGGTAAGCGAGCCTTCGGTACGGAGTAGAGTCATAACATGGCAAAAGATAAGAAACGTGGGTTTTTCTCCTGGCTGGGCTTTGGCCAGAAGGAAAAGGAAGAAGAGCAACAGCAACCTGAGCAGCCGGTAGAGCAGGCGGAGCCTCAGGCCGCGGAGACGCCGGCTGAACCGGCAGCCGCCAAGCTGGATGACAAGCTCCCCGCCCAGGAATCTGAACCTGCCGCCTCCGTCGACACCCCGGGAGAGTGGGATAACGGTCAGGCCGGCGAACAAATCGCGGAGAACCTGCCGGCGGCGGCCGAACACCCAACGTCGCAAGCGTTGGCCGAAGAGATTGTCAGCGTGACCGAGCAGGTAGTGGCGCAGCAGCAGCCGATCGTCGAGCCTGAGCCGGTTGTCGAACCTGAGCCGGTTGTGGAACCTGAGCCGGTCGTTGAGTCCGAGCCTGTCGTTGAACCTGAGCCGGTTGTTGAACCTGAGCCGGTTGTTGAGCCCGAGCCGGTCGTCGAACCCGAGCCAGTCGTTGAGCCCGAGCCGGTCGTTGAACCCGAGCCGGTTGTTGAGCCTGAGCCGGTTGTCGAAACTGAGCCGGTCGTTGAGCCAGAGCCGGAAGAGGAAAAAGAGCCACTTGAGCCGGCCGCTGCGCAAGAGCAGGAGCGCCCGACCAAAGAAGGCTTCTTCGCTCGCCTGAAACGCAGCCTGCTGAAGACCAAGCAAAACCTCGGCTCCGGCTTTATGGGGCTGTTCCGCGGTAAAAAGATCGACGACGACCTGTTCGACGAGTTGGAAGAACAGCTGCTGATCGCCGATGTCGGCGTAGAAACCACGCGCAAGATCATCACCTCCCTGACCCAGCACGCCAGCCGCAAGCAGCTGAAAGACGCCGAAGCGCTGTACGGCAAGCTGAAGGAGGAAATGTCCGAAATTCTGGCCAAGGTCGATCAGCCGCTGGATGTCAGCGGGAAAACCCCGTATGTCATCCTGATGGTCGGCGTGAACGGCGTGGGTAAAACCACCACCATCGGTAAGCTGGCGCGTCAGTTCCAGGCGGAAGGCAAGTCGGTGATGCTGGCGGCGGGGGATACTTTCCGCGCCGCGGCGGTAGAGCAGCTGCAGGTGTGGGGCGAACGCAACCGCATCCCGGTGGTGGCGCAGCATACCGGTGCGGATTCCGCTTCGGTGATCTTCGATGCGGTGCAGGCTGCCAAAGCGCGCGGCATCGATGTCTTGATCGCCGATACCGCCGGCCGTCTGCAGAACAAATCGCACCTGATGGAAGAGCTGAAGAAGATCGTCCGCGTCATGAAAAAACTGGACGACCAGGCCCCCCATGAGGTTATGCTGACGCTCGATGCCAGCACCGGCCAGAATGCGGTCAGTCAGGCGAAATTATTTAATGAGGCCGTGGGCTTAACCGGCATCACGCTGACTAAACTGGACGGTACCGCCAAGGGCGGGGTGATCTTCGCCATCGCCGATCAGTTCGGTATCCCGATTCGCTATATCGGCGTCGGGGAAGGCATCGAAGATTTGCGGCCGTTTAAGGCTGACGATTTTATTGAGGCACTTTTTGCCCGAGAGGATTAATACGGATGATTCGCTTTGAACAGGTCAGTAAAGCTTATCTGGGCGGACGGCAAGCGCTGCAGGGGGTCGATTTCCATCTGCGCCCGGCGGAAATGGCGTTTCTGACCGGCCATTCCGGCGCGGGGAAAAGTACCCTGCTGAAACTGATTTGCGGTATCGAACGGCCCAGCGCCGGGCACATCTGGTTTGGCGGCCACGACATCAGCCGTTTGAAAAACCGCGAAGTGCCGTTCCTGCGTCGGCAGATCGGCATGATCTTCCAGGATCACCATCTGCTGCTGGATCGCACGGTGTATGACAACGTGGCGATGCCGCTGATCATCGCCGGCGCCAGCACCGAAGATATCCGCCGTCGCGTTTCCGCCGCGCTGGACAAGGTCGGTTTGCTGGATAAAGCGAAGAACTTCCCGATTCAGCTGTCCGGTGGTGAGCAGCAGCGCGTGGGCATCGCCCGTGCGGTGGTGAACAAGCCGGCGGTGCTGCTGGCGGATGAACCGACCGGCAACCTGGACGACGCGCTGTCGGAAGGCATTCTGCGCCTGTTTGAAGAATTCAACCGCGTCGGCGTCACCGTATTAATGGCGACGCACGACACCGGGCTTATCGCCCGCCGTAATTACCGCATCCTGACGCTGAGCCAGGGCCGCATGCAAGGGGGCGCTCACCATGGCCAATAACGCAAAAACCGCCAAGAGCAAGGCGCTGCGCGGCGGCTGGCGCGAACAGTGGCGTTACGCCTGGATGAACGCCATCAAAGACATGCTGCGTCAGCCGTTGGCGACGCTGCTGACGGTGATGGTGATCGCCATCTCCCTGACGCTGCCTAGCGTGTGCTACATCGTGTGGAAAAACGTCAGCACCGCGGCCAGCCAGTGGTACCCGACGCCGCAGCTGACGGTCTACCTGGATAAATCGCTCGATGACGACGCGGCGCTGAAAGTGCTCGACGCCATCAAGGCGGAAGCCGGTGTGGAGAAGGTGAACTACCTGTCGCGTGAAGAAGCGCGCGGCGAGTTCCGTAACTGGTCGGGCTTTGGCGGCGCGTTGGACATGCTGGAAGAGAACCCGCTGCCGGCGGTGGCGATCGTCACGCCGAAGATGAGCTTCCAGAGTTCGGATACCCTCAACACCCTGCGCGATCGCGTGGCGGCGGTGCAGGGCGTGGAAGAAGTGCGTATGGATGACAGCTGGTTTGCCCGCCTGGCGGCGCTCACCGGGCTGGCGGGCCAGATTGCGGCGATCATCGGCGTGCTGATGATCGTGGCGGTGTTCCTGGTGATCGGCAACAGCGTGCGTCTGAGCATCTTCAGCCGTCGCGACACCATCAACGTGATGAAGCTGATCGGCGCCACCGACGGCTTTATCCTGCGGCCGTTCCTCAACGGCGGGGCGATGCTGGGCTTTGCCGGCGCGCTGCTGTCGCTGGTGCTCTCCGGCGCGCTGGTGTGGCAGCTGGAGTCGGTAGTCGCCGGGGTAGCCAAGGTATTCGGCACCACCTTCACCCTGCACGGGCTGGGCTGGGATGAGGCGCTGCTGCTGCTGATCATCTCCGCGATGATCGGCTGGATCGCCGCCTGGCTGGCGACAGTGCAACATTTACGCCGATTTACACCACAGTAAGATTTTTTTGGTATACTCTTCTCCTGCTGCTTTTGATCGCGTTGCGGGAGAAGAGTGACCTCAAGCGAAGTCAGCACCACATCTCTCTTCTTAGCGCACAAATTCCCTATCGGCCTGCACCCTCGTCACGTATTGTCAGCAACAATGCTTGCAAAAAAGGGTGAACTTATAGGGCGGAGTACGGTCAAAAATTAGCAGCAAATGTTAAGGTGCCCGGCGTGTGGAACCGCTTTTGCTTCAGCAACTGCCGTAGAATCAATCATTTCCCCGCTGTAATAATCACCTGCATGATTTTGTATTCTCATAGAGAGGGTTTGAATGACCAAAGAAATGCAAACTTTAGCCTTAGTACCCCAAGGTAGCTTGGAAGCCTATATCCGGGCAGCCAACGCCTATCCGATGCTGACGGCAGAGGAAGAGCGGGAGCTGGCTGAACGGCTGCATTATCAGGGCGATCTGGATGCCGCTAAGCAGCTCATCCTGTCTCACCTGCGCTTTGTCGCTCATATTGCCCGCAACTATTCAGGCTACGGTCTGCCGCAGGCAGACCTGATTCAGGAAGGTAATATCGGCCTGATGAAAGCCGTTCGCCGCTTCAACCCTGAAGTCGGCGTGCGTCTGGTTTCCTTTGCGGTGCATTGGATTAAGGCGGAAATCCACGAGTACGTATTGCGCAACTGGCGCATCGTGAAAGTGGCGACCACCAAAGCGCAGCGCAAGCTGTTCTTTAACCTGCGCAAAACCAAACAGCGTTTGGGCTGGTTCAACCAGGACGAAGTGGAGCTGGTGGCCCGCGAGCTGGGCGTAACCAGCAAAGACGTGCGCGAGATGGAATCTCGCATGGCGGCGCAGGACATGACCTTCGATCCGACGCCGGACGACGAGGCTCGCGATGGCCAGGCGATGGCGCCGGTGCTGTATCTGCAGGACAAGAGCTCCGACTTCGCCGAAGGCATCGAGGAAGATAACTGGGAAAGCAACGCCGCAGACAAACTGGCCTATGCGCTGGAAGGTCTGGACGAGCGCAGCCAGCATATCATCCGCGCCCGTTGGCTGGACGACGACAACAAGTCGACGCTGCAGGAGCTGGCCGATCAGTACGGCGTTTCCGCCGAGCGCGTGCGCCAGCTGGAAAAGAACGCCATGAAGAAATTGAAAATGGCGATCGAAGCCTGAGTCGATGCGATATTCGAAAAAAAAGCCCGGCAAGCCGGGCTTTTTCATGCCTGAAATTCGGCGTTATGGCGCCACGGCGGCGAAGTCCGGCGCCGGGCAGTCGTAGCCGAATTTTGCCGCCCACGGGTAGCGGGTGCCGGTGTTGATGTAGCGCTGATAAAGCGCCCGGCCGGTCTTGGCGTCGCGCTTGATAACCCAGCTGGCGGCGTTACACAGCACGGCGGCGTAGGCCTGGCTTTTCGGCGGCAGCAGATCGGCTGCCTGTTGCGCCAACCCCACGGCCTGCCAGCGATAGTGCAGGAAACGGTTGTCCTGCGCCGGCAGCGCTGCCTTGGCGCGCGCCGCTTCTGCGCTGTCGATCCAGCTTTTATGCTTCAGCTCGCGAGTATCGAACGCATCCCCCAGATAGGAATAGCCGGCGCCATAGATGGCGTAGTCCGGCGTCATCTCATAGCCGGTAAACTCCAGCCCCTGGGCGCGCAGCAGGTTGGCGGCGCGATAGTAAGCCTGCGCGCGCGTCAGCGGCGCGGCGGATTTGTCCTGGGCGGCCTTCAGCTCGTCGGCGTACTGTTGCGCCGCCTGGCGGTAGTTGGGGATATCGAAGTAGGCCTGCGCTTCCGGCGCTCGTCCGACGCGCATCAGCCGCCGCGCCAGCAGTTCGCGCAGCTGCACTTCCGGCGTGATCTGCTGGCCGCCGTAGTCGTCCGGGTTAACCGGCTTGAGCGGCGTCGTCGGCGCCGGGGCGTGTTTATCGACAAAGCCTTTCAACTCATCGACGGTCAGCACGCGCTCTGCCACATCGGCCACGTCGGCCCAGTAGAGCGCCTTGCCGCGATACAGCAGGTCCATCGCCTGCAGATAGTCGCCGCGGTTCAGCGCCAGGATAGCCTGTTCGCCGGCCACCCGGCACTCGGGCACGATGGTTTCCGCGACGAAGTCGGCGTTGCGCTGTTCGCCCCAGCTTTCGTCGGCGGGGAACGCGCTTGCCGCCTTGGCGTAGGCGGCGGTGGCGGCTTTCACATCACCGTCACGCAGCGCCATTTTGGCGCGCAGCCACCACGCCAGGCCGCTGTCGCCGGCGTTTTTCAGCAGGCTGGCCGCCATCGGATACTGCCCGGAACGGTAGGCCAATGCCGCCAGCCGATCGCTGCCGGCGAAGCCGCTTTTCACCGTGCCGTCCAGCAGCGCCAGGATCTGGCTGATGATCTGTGCGGAGCGGCCGTTGCCGTCGGTATCCGCCATCTGCAGGTTGCCGCTGCGGGCGAACAGTTCAATGGTCACCAGCTGTTGGATTAAGGGATCGCCGATAACCTGCTTCAGCGTTTCCAGATGGTCGGGATTGACCAGGAAACTGGAGACGTACTGCAGCGACTGCCCGCCGCTCGGATCGCCCTGCGCCGCCTGCTGTGCGTACAGGTGGGCGGCGGGAGCGACGTCACCCAGCCACAGGTGGATGCGCGCCTGCTGTCCGAGGCTGCTCAGCGCCAGCTGATCGGGGTCGGCGGCGCCGCTTTTCACCCGATCGATCACCTGCTGGAACGCTGCCAGCGCCTGTTCAAGTTCGGCTTTAGGCGGATGCTCGGGGGCGGGCGCCGCTTCACCAGATTCATTCATCGGCGTACCGTGGTCATTCATCAACACCCGACCAAGCGAATACTGCGCCCGTAGCCCCCAGTCGCCCTGTTCGGCGGCCGGCAGCTTCAGCACCTGCTGGAAATACTCTGTGGCGCGCGGATCGTGGCCGGCGAAAGCGACGGCACCCAGTTGATAAAGGCGCGCGGCGTTGGACAACCCCTGCGTATTGACGGCGTCAGCCTCTTCTACCGTTTTGGCGGCGCGCATTTTGCCGATCGCCACCGTTTCCGGCGACTGCGGCATTGGTTTCGGCGGCATTGGCGGCGGCGGGGCTTGCCAGTGCGGCAGCTGCTTGTCCGCCGGCACCAATCGGCCGGCTTCGAAGGCGAAATTGCCCTCCGGCATATACAGCAGGGTGCCGTTGCGGTCGATCAGCAGCCGGTTAGGAAAATCCGGGCCGCAGGCATAGCCGTTCAGCGGCAGCGCCAGCGCGGCGCCGATCAGCATGGCCAGCGGAAGAAGGCGGCGGGTGTTCCGTGCCGCGCGCGAATCAAGGTGTGACAAGGGTGCCTCCTGGCGTCAGTTTTTGGCAGCGCAGCCAGCCCAGCGGCCGGGATTGCCCGGCGCGCAGCTGGTCGCCGCTGATGCGAATAAAGCGTTGCCGTTGCGGTGCGGATTCCAGCCGGTAGTTGCCGACCGCGTCCGCCGCCAGGCAGTCGTCGGCGCGGATGATCACCTCTTGCGGCAGCGGGGCGTCCACCGGCCCGTTGTTATGAATTATCAGATCATACAGCCCATTTTGCTGTGGCTGAGGCCTAAATTTTACCTGCCACTCGACGTTCAGCGGCCGCCGTTCGATCACCGCTCGCAGCGTGGCGAGCGACCAGGCGCGCCGATCGTCCGCCAGCGGCAAGCGGAACCAGATAATGCCGCGCAGCCGGGGCGGCGTTTGCTGCGCCAGCGTCTGCAGAAAATCGGCGATCTGCTGCGGCGCGACCGTCAGCTCGCGGCCGTTGCCCGCCACGCGCAGCGAGGATTCGCTCTCCACCTGCGCGCCCTGCGCATCAAACCCCAGCAGCGCCATGCCATAGGCCGGCAGCGCGACGCGAAACGGCTTCGGTGTGACGGCGGCGTACTGCCGCACCCAGTGCAGTGCCAAGGGGCCGTCAAACAGCCCCTGCTGCGGCGAGAGCACCGCGTGCACCTGCAGGACGGAACTGTCGGCCTGTTGCAGTACGCCGGGCAGGTTGGGCGAGCCGATCCAGGCCGGCAGGGCGGTGATGCCGAGTTGCAAAGCGGTGGGCAGCCGTTGGCGCAGCCGCTGTAGAAAGCGTTGGTAGTCCGGCAGGCGGGCGGTGGCGGCGTCATGATCGATCTCGACGCCGGTGACGGGCAGCCCGGCCGCCTGCCAGCGCTGGGTGAGCGCCAGCAGCCGCTGGATAATGGCTTCTTGGTCCAGCTGCGGCAGCTGGCCGTCGAGGCGCGCTACCAGCCAGAGCGGGCGGCCGTCCTGCTTCAGCAGGCTGAGATCGGCCGGGATTTCCCGCCAGCCTTCGCGCGGATGCACCTGCAGCGCCAGCACGCGCAGCGCGCCGAACAGATCGCGGCTGTGCGTCAGCGCATCGGCGTGCTGCGGCGTCCAAACCCGCTGCCAGACATAAACCTGCTGATCCCAGCCTGAGGCCAGGCGTAGCGCCTGCTGGCGCCCGAGGAGTGCGGCCGCCAGCCCCAGCGCAATCAAGACCAGCGCCGCCAGCCGGCGTTTCATTTTTGCCAGAGATCGCCCTGCGGTGCGAAGCCGCAGGCGCGCATGAAGTTATCGACTTCCCCGCGTTCGCGCGGCGCCAGGCCGGCGGTCGACAGCTGCCAGTGGGCAACCTGCGGCAGCTGACGCTGCGCATCCTGCACCAGGTAAAGACCGACGCCGCGGCGGCGCGTCACTTCGCGCACCAGCAGGTCCTGCAGCTCGGCGCGGTCGTCCTGCAGCGCGATTTTCACCGCCCCCAGCAGCCGCTCGTTGAAGCGGGCAGCGAACAGCACCTTGCCGTCGCTCAGCCAGCTTTGCCACTGTTCCGGCTGCTGGTGCGGCCAAATTTTACCGAGGTCGATAAGGTCTTGCGGGGACAGCGCGGTCAGGCGCTCGATGGTCAGTTTCATGCAGAATTTCCGCGCAGCTAAATGATGCCGACAGTGTAATAGATCTTGTGCAGAGCGTTGTGTAAGTTTTTCTGTACGATTACTGTGCAATATGTTTTTTGCACGGGGCATTTTCCGAGTAAATAGTTAGTAAACGGATTGTTAACCAGCACAACGCACTACGCCTCAAGGTAAAGAGCGCAGATTTAATTCGAATTTTATCCTGTTTACACCGCTTGTTTCTGCCGGATGAAGTTGATTTGCAGAAGAAAATTCCTGTTTAATGGCATGAAAAATAAAGTCTTATTAGAAAATAATGCCGATAAAACGCCTAAATCATTATTACTTATAACAAAAGCGGTCAATAACGATCGGGCGCAGGCAAACACAACAGGTACGTTCACAACGACAGATGGGGATTTGCGGATGAAATTAACAACAGGTAAGGCACTGCTGGCGGGTTGTATTGCGATGGCCATGAGCCAGGCGGCCATGGCGAAAGACATCAAGGTGGCGATCGTCGGGGCGATGTCCGGCCCGGTCGCGCAGTATGGCGACATGGAGTTTACCGGCGCGCGCCAGGCGATTGCCGACATCAACGCCAAGGGCGGCATCAAGGGCGACAAGCTGGTTGGCGTGGAATACGACGACGCCTGCGACCCGAAACAGGCGGTTGCGGTCGCCAACAAGGTGATCAACGACGGCATTCGCTACGTGATCGGCCACCTGTGCTCCTCGTCTACCCAGCCGGCGTCCGATATCTATGAAGACGAAGGCGTGATCATGATTACCCCGGCGGCCACCAACGCCGATCTGACCACCCGCGGCTACAAGATGATCCTGCGCACCACCGGCCTGGACTCGGATCAGGGCCCGACCGCCGCCAAATACATTCTCAGCGACATCAAGCCGAAGCGCATCGCCGTGGTGCACGACAAGCAGCAATACGGTGAAGGCCTGGCCCGCTCGGTGCGCGACAGCCTGAAAAAACAGGGCACCGAAGTGGCGATGTTCGAAGGCATCACCGCCGGCGACAAAGACTTCTCCACCCTGGTGGCGCGCCTGAAGAAAGAAAATATCGATTTCGTGTACTTCGGCGGTTACTACCCGGAAATGGGCCAGATCCTGCGTCAGGCCAAGCAGGCCGGGTTGACCACCCGCTTCATGGGGCCGGAAGGCGTGGGCAACTCCTCGCTGTCCAACATCGCCGGGGCCGCTTCGGAAGGCATGCTGGTGACGCTGCCGAAACGCTACGACCAGGTGCCTGCCAACCAGCCGATCGTCGATGCATTGAAAGCCAAGAAGCTGGATCCGACCGGCCCGTTCGTCTGGACCACCTATGCCGCACTGCAGTCGCTGACCACCGGCATGGAGCGCAGCGGCAGCCAGGAGCCGGCGGACATCGTCAAGGATCTGAAAACTGGCAAGCCGGTGGAGACCGTGATGGGGCCGCTGACCTGGGATGACAAGGGCGATCTGAAAGGCTTCGAGTTCGGCGTGTTCGAATGGCATGCCAACGGCACGTCCACACCGATCAAATAAGCCATAATGATTAGGGTGGGGCGCAGCCCGCTGCGCCTGGCGGGTCGGCTTGCCGGCCCCGTCTCCCTTTACCCGCCGGTTCTCCGCCGGCGGGTTTCGCAGCCAAGGGTTCAGAGTATGTCAGAGCAGCTCCTCTATTTTCTGCAGCAGATGTTCAACGGCTTAACGTTGGGCAGCACCTATGCATTGATCGCCATCGGTTACACCATGGTTTACGGCATCATCGGCATGATCAACTTCGCCCACGGCGAGGTGTACATGATCGGTAGCTATGTCTCCTTTATCGTCATCGCCGCCCTGATGATGCTCGGCATCGACGTCGGCTGGTTGCTGATCGGCGCCGCGTTCCTGGTCTCGATCGTCATCGCCAGCGCCTACGGCTGGAGCATCGAGCGGGTGGCCTACAAGCCGGTGCGCAACTCCAAGCGCCTGATTGCGCTGATCTCGGCCATCGGCATGTCGATATTCCTGCAAAACTACGTCAGCCTGACGCAGGGCTCACGCGATCTGGCGCTGCCCAGCCTGGTGACCGGCCAGTGGGTGCTGGGGGAAAGCAACGGCTTCGCCGCCACCATCAGCACCATGCAGCTGATCATCTGGCTCGTGACCTTCCTGGCGATGCTGGCGCTGACGCTGTTTATCCGCTATTCGCGCATGGGCCGCGCCTGCCGCGCCTGTGCGGAAGACCTGAAGATGGCCAGCCTGCTGGGCATCAACACTGATCGGGTGATCTCGCTGACCTTCGTCATCGGGGCGGTGATGGCGGCGGTGGCCGGGGTATTGCTCGGCCAGTTCTACGGCGTCATCAACCCTTACATCGGCTTTATGGCCGGTATGAAAGCCTTCACCGCCGCGGTTCTGGGCGGTATCGGCAGCATTCCCGGCGCGATGATCGGCGGCCTGGTGCTGGGCGTGGCGGAAGCGCTGACCTCCGCCTACCTCAGCACTGAATATAAAGACGTGGTGTCGTTCGCGTTGCTGATCGTGGTGCTGCTGATCATGCCGACCGGCATCCTCGGGCGTCCGGAGGTTGAGAAAGTATGAAACTCAATCTGCTCAATGCGCTGATCGCCACGGCGGTGCTGTTCGTGATGGCGTCGTTCCTGATGGGCATGCAGCTCAGCCTGGACGGCACCAAGCTGGTGGTGCACGGCGCGGCGGAAGTACGCTGGATGTGGATCGGCATCGGTTGCGTCATCGTCTTTTTCTTCCAGCTGTTGCGCCCGCTGCTGCAGCAGGGATTGAAAAAAGTCTCCGGCCCGGCGCTTGTGCTGCCGAGCTTCGACGGCACCACGCCGCGGCAAAAGCTGCTGGCGGCTCTGCTCATCGTCGCGGCGGTCGCCTGGCCGTTCCTGGTCTCGCGCGGCACGGTGGATATCGCCACCCTGACGCTGATCTACGTGATGCTGGGCCTCGGCCTCAACGTGGTGGTGGGCTTGTCTGGTCTGCTGGTGCTCGGCTACGGTGGTTTCTACGCCATCGGCGCCTACACCTACGCGCTGCTGAATCACTATTACGGCCTCGGCTTCTGGGAGAGCCTGCCGCTGGCGGGCATCGTCACCGCCGCCTTCGGCTTCCTGCTCGGTTTCCCGGTGCTGCGTCTGCGCGGCGACTATCTGGCAATCGTGACGCTCGGCTTCGGTGAGATCGTGCGCATCCTGCTGCTGAACAATACCGAGATCACCGGCGGGCCGAACGGCATCAGCCAGATCCCGAAACCGACCTTCTTCGGCCTGGAGTTCAACCGCAGCGTGCGCGACGGTGGTTGGGATACCTTCCATAACTTCTTCGGCCTGAAATACGATCCGAGCGATCGCATCGTGTTCCTGTATCTGGTGGCACTGCTGCTGGTGGTGCTGACGCTGTTTGTCATCAACCGCCTGCTGCGCATGCCGCTGGGGCGCGCCTGGGAAGCGCTGCGCGAAGACGAGATCGCCTGCCGCTCGCTGGGCCTCAGCCCGACGCGCATCAAGCTGACTGCTTTTACCATCAGCGCCGCTTTCGCCGGGTTTGCCGGCACGCTGTTCGCCGCGCGCCAGGGGTTCGTCAGCCCGGAATCCTTCACCTTTGTCGAGTCGGCCTTCGTACTGGCGATCGTCGTACTGGGGGGCATGGGCTCGCAGTTCGCGGTCATTCTGGCGGCGATCCTGCTGGTGGTGTCGCGCGAGCTGATGCGCGATCTGAACGAATACAGCATGTTGCTGCTGGGTGCGCTGATGGTGCTGATGATGATTTGGCGGCCGCAGGGGCTGTTGCCGATGAAACGGCCGCAGCTGAAGCTGCAGGCGGCGGACATTCACGCGGGTAAGGGGGAGCAGGCATGAGCGTTCAACCTTTGCTGCAGGTGGAGGGCCTGTCGATGCGTTTCGGCGGGCTGCTGGCGGTCAACAACGTGGCGTTGACGCTGAACGAAGGCGAAATCGTGTCGCTGATCGGCCCCAACGGTGCCGGTAAGACCACGGTGTTCAACTGCCTGACCGGTTTTTACCGCCCGACCGGCGGCACCATCAAATTGCGCGATCGCCACCTGGAAGGATTGGCGGGGCAGGCCATCGCCCGCATGGGCGTGGTGCGCACCTTCCAGCACGTGCGGCTGTTCCGTGAAATGACGGTGATCGAAAACCTGCTGGTGGCGCAGCATCAGCACCTGAAAAGCGGCGTGTTCGCCGGGCTGTTGAAAACCCCGGCCTTCCGCCGCGCCGAAGCCGAAGCGCTGGCGCGCGCGGCGGAGTGGCTGGAGCGCGTCGGCCTGCTGGAGATGGCCAACCGTTCGGCGGGCAACCTGGCCTATGGGCAGCAGCGGCGGCTGGAGATCGCTCGCTGCATGGTGACCCGGCCGGAGCTGCTGATGCTGGACGAACCGGCCGCCGGCCTCAACCCGAAAGAGACCGACGAGCTGGATCACCTGATCGTCGAGTTGCGCGATCGGCATAAGGTATCGGTGCTGCTGATCGAGCATGACATGAAGCTGGTGATGGGCATTTCCGACCGCATTTACGTGGTGAATCAGGGCACGCCGCTGGCGCAGGGCACACCGGCGGAGATCCGCAACAACCCGGACGTGATCCGGGCTTATTTGGGCGAGGCTTAAGACTGTGTCCCATCATTGTTCGCGGCATCGTCGCAGACCCAAAAACCCGCTATCAAGGCGGAAGATGAAGAACATAGCGGGACTATGTTCGAATCTGACAACGCAGAGAGCGGGTTTTTGGGGCGCGACCCGCAGGGCTGGGGCTATTTCGCCGCGCCGCTGCGTTACTCACCGTTTATTTGGCCCACCAAACCTCACGGCTCGCGCCTTGCTGCGCAGCGAAATAATCACCAGCGATGCTCACGCACAATGATGGGGCGCAGTCTTTATGTTGTCATTCAATCAGGTATCCGCCCATTACGGCAAAATTCAGGCGCTGCATCAGGTCAGTCTCACGATAAGCCAGGGCGAAATCGTGACGTTAATCGGCGCCAACGGCGCCGGTAAAACCACGCTGCTCGGCACCCTGTGCGGCGAGCCGCGCGCCAGCGAAGGCAGCATCGTCTTTCAGAACCAGGACATCACCCAGTGGCAAACCTCGCGCATTATGCGCGAAGCGGTGGCGATCGTGCCCGAAGGGCGGCGCGTCTTCTCGCGCATGACGGTGGAAGAAAACCTGGCGATGGGCGGCTTCTTCGCCGATCGCCGGCAGTATCAACAGCGCATCGAACGGGTGTTCACTCTGTTCCCGCGCCTGCTGGAGCGCCGAAGCCAGCGCGCCGGCACCATGTCCGGCGGCGAGCAGCAGATGTTGGCCATCGGCCGCGCGCTGATGAGCCAGCCGAAGCTGCTGCTGCTCGACGAGCCCTCGCTCGGGCTGGCGCCGATCATCATCCAGCAGATTTTCGACATCATTCAGCAGCTGCGGGAAGAGGGCATGACCATCTTCCTGGTGGAGCAAAACGCCAATCAGGCGCTGAAATTGGCGGACCGCGGTTATGTGCTGGAAAACGGCCGCGTGGTGTTGGAAGATACGGGGGCTGCATTGTTAGCCAACGAAGCAGTGAGGTCGGCGTATCTGGGCGGTTAATCCGCCCCCCTACGAATTAAAATAATCAGGTACGAGAAGAAGAAATGAAGACAGAAGGGTTACTCGCGCAGCGCATCGTTAACGTAAAAAGTTCGGCCATCCGTGAATTGCTTAAGCACAGCAAGATGGAACACGTCATTTCGCTGGCGGGCGGCATCCCCTCTGATGCGTTGTTCGATTTCGAAGGATTGAGCATTGCCACCCAGCAGGCGATCACCGAACAGCCGAAAAGCGCGTTCCAGTATGGCCTGACCGAGGGCAGCCCGCTGCTGCGTGAGCGCATTTGCGCGCTGTGCGCCGAGCGCGGCGTCACCGCTGATGCGGAAGAGGTGATGGTCACCGCCGGCTCGCAGCAGGCATTGGATTTGGTGATGCGCGCCATCGTCAACCCCGGCGACGTGTTCGTGGTGGAGCGCCCGAGCTACCTGGCGGCGCTGCAAACGCTGGAGCTGGCGGAAGCCAGCATCATGTCGGTCTCGTCCGACAGCGACGGCATGGTGGTGGAAGAGCTGGCCGAGCTGCTGAAAACCCAGCGCATCAAGGGCGTGTACGTGGTGCCGAACTTCGGCAACCCCAGCGGCATCACCCTGAGCGCCGCGCGCCGCGAACTGCTGGTGAAGCTGGCCGCCGAACATAACTTCCTGATCATCGAAGACGATCCGTACGGCGAGCTGCGTTTCACCGAAGAGCGCCACCCGACGCTGCATCAGGTGTCGCAGCGGGTGCTGGGCAACACCGACCATATCATCTATACCTCGACCTTCTCCAAGATCCTGGCGCCGGGCCTGCGGTTGGGCTGGGCGATCCTGCCGCCGTTCCTGTTGCATAAAGTGGCGATCATCAAGCAGGCGGCAGATCTGCACGCCAGCGCGCTGTCGCAGAGCATCGTCGAATGCTACCTCGGCCTGGGCCGCCTGCCGGCGCAAATCGACAAGATCCGCGCCGCCTACAAACAGAAGGGCGAGATCCTGGCCGGTTTGGTGGAGCAGGAGCTGGGCGACTACATCACCTTCGATAAGCCGAAGGGCGGCATGTTCCTGTGGGCACGTTTCCGCCAGCCGTTCAACGCCACCGAATGGCTGAACGCTACCCTGCAGCAGGGCGTGGTGTTCGTGCCGGGGGAATACTTCTTCTCCGACAACCCGGATCGTTCGACCTTCCGCCTGTCGTTCGCCACCGCCACCGAACAGCAGATGCAGGAAGCGGTGGCGCGTCTGCGCCGTTCGCTGTAATCCTCGCGGCGGCGGAGCCCATGCCCGCCGCCGACATCAAACCGCCATCTTCACTTCACCTTGCCGTCATGTGGCTGTCATATAACGGTTATTTTTCTGTCATCCGAGCATGGCATGTTATCACCCGTCATCTTTCGAGCCGCAGCGTTGTTGGCTGCCCGGCTGCCCCCCTGTCACTTAGTTAGCTAAGCTCCAGGGTGCCAGCAGGTTGCCGCCTAGCTGCAACTCGAAAGCTATAGGGGGCACTCCCTCATCAAGAATTGATTCTTTTCGCTCACGCGCTTTTACACCAGCTTTTTCAGGAGTTAGGCATGCTCACCTACGCTATTCGCAAAACCACGCTGTGCGTCGCGTTGACCCTGGCGGTCAGCACTCAGGCGCTGGCGGCGACCGAGATCCCGTTCTGGCATTCGATGGAAGGCGAACTGGGTAAGGAAGTGGATTCCCTGGCGGATCGCTTCAACCAGTCGCACAGCGACGTCAAGATTGTGCCGGTTTATAAAGGCAACTACGAACAGAGCCTGGCGGCGGGCATCGCCGCTTACCGCTCCGGCAAGGCGCCGGCGATCCTGCAGGTTTACGAGGTGGGCACCGCCACCATGATGGCCAGCAAGGCCATCAAACCGGTCTACGAAGTGTTTAAAGAGGCCGGCATCAACTTCGACGAGTCGGTGTTCGTGCCGACGGTAGCCGGCTATTACACCGACAACAAGAGCGGCCATCTGCTGTCTCAGCCGTTCAACAGCTCCACGCCGGTGCTGTACTACAACAAAGACGCCTTCAAAAAGGCCGGCCTGAACCCGGACCAGCCGCCGAAAACCTGGCAGGAGCTGGCGGCGGATACTGCCAAGCTGCGTGCGGCCGGCATGAAGTGCGGCTACGCCAGCGGCTGGCAGGGCTGGATCCAGCTGGAGAACTTCAGCGCCTGGCACGGCGTGCCGTTCGCCAGCGAAAACAACGGGTTCGGCGGCACCAACGCCAAGCTGGAGTTCAACAAGCCGCTGCAGGTCAAGCACATCGAGCTGCTGGAGGCGATGAACAAGAAGGGCGATTTCACCTACTTCGGCCGCAAAGACGAATCCACCGAGAAGTTTTATAACGGCGACTGCGCCATCACCACCGCTTCTTCCGGTTCACTGGCGGACATCAAGCACTACGCCAAATTCAACTACGGCGTCGGCATGATGCCGTACGACGCCGACGCGAAAAACGCGCCGCAGAACGCCATCATCGGCGGGGCCAGCCTGTGGGTGATGAATGGCAAAGACGCCGCCACCTACAAGGGCGTGGCCGAGTTCCTGCAGTACCTGGCGCAGCCGGAAATCGCCGCCGAATGGCACCAGAAGACCGGCTATCTGCCGATCACCACCGCGGCTTACGATCTGACCGAGCAACAGGGCTTCTACGACAAGAACCCGGGTGCCGACGTCGCCACTCGCCAGATGCTGAACAAGCCGCCGTTGCCGTTCACCAAGGGCCTGCGCCTGGGCAACATGCCGCAGATCCGCAGCGTGGTGGATGAGGAGCTGGAAGGCGTGTGGACCGGTAAGAAAACGCCTCAGCAGGCGTTGGACGCCGCCGTGCAGCGCGGTGACGTGCTGCTGCGCCGTTTCGAAGCATCGACCAAGTAACCCTGCGTCGCGGGCCCGTCCGATCGGGCTCGCGTCTTCACGCCGATCCTTCCGTACCCGATTAATGGTTTAACTGCTATGTCATCTTCCCGTCCCGGTTTCGGCTGCAGCTGGTTGCCCTATGCGTTGGTGCTGCCGCAGCTGCTGATTACCGCCGTCTTCTTTTTATGGCCCGCCGGCGAGGCGCTGTGGTATTCGGTGCAGAGCCTCGATCCGTTCGGCCTGTCCAGCCAGTTTGTCGGGCTGGATAACTTTAAGCAGCTGTTTCAGGATCCTTACTATCTTGACTCGTTCTACACCACGCTGATCTTCAGCTTCCTGGTGGCGGGCGTCGGGCTGGCGGTGTCGCTGTTCTTCGCCGCGCTGGTGGACTACGTGCTGCGCGGCAGCCGCCTCTATCGCACGCTGATGATCCTGCCCTATGCGGTGGCGCCGGCGGTGGCGGCGGTGCTGTGGATCTTTCTGTTCAACCCCGGCCTGGGGTTGATCACCCATTTCCTCAACGGGCTGGGCTATAACTGGAACCATGCGCAAAACAGCGGCCAGGCGATGTTCCTGGTGGTGCTGGCCTCGGTGTGGCAGCAGATAAGCTATAACTTCCTGTTTTTCCTCGCGGCGCTGCAGTCGATCCCGCGCTCGCTGGTGGAGGCGGCGGCCATCGACGGCGCCGGCCCGGTGCGGCGTTTCTTCCATCTGGTGCTGCCGCTGATCGCGCCGGTGAGCTTCTTCCTGCTGGTGGTCAATCTGGTGTACGCCTTCTTCGATACCTTCCCGGTGATCGACGCCGCCACCGGCGGCGGGCCGGTGCAGTCCACCACCACGTTGATCTACAAGATCTACCGCGAGGGCTTCGCCGGATTGGATCTCTCCAGCTCTGCCGCGCAGTCGGTGATCCTGATGCTGCTGGTGATCGGCCTGACGGTGATCCAGTTCCGCTTTGTTGAACGTAAGGTGCGCTATCAATGATTGAGAATCGACGCGGGCTGGATATCTTCAGCCATGTGATGCTGACTATCGGCGTGCTGGTGGTGCTGTTCCCGCTGTACGTGGCCTTTGTCGCCGCCACGCTGGACGACAAGCAGGTGTTTCAGGTGCCGATGACGCTGGTGCCCGGCGGCCACCTGTGGGAGAACATCCGCAATATCTGGCAGGGCGGCGTGGGCAACCTCAAAGTGCCGTTCTCGCTGCTGCTGCTCAACAGCGTGATCATGGCGCTGGCGATCACCTTCGGCAAAATTGCGGTGTCGGTGCTGTCGGCTTACGCCATCGTGTACTTCCGCTTTCCGCTGCGCAGCCTGTTCTTCTGGCTGATTTTCCTCACCCTGATGCTGCCGGTGGAGGTGCGTATTTTCCCGACGGTGGAGGTGATCTCCAACCTTAACCTGCTGGACAGCTACACCGGCCTGACGTTGCCGCTGATGGCCTCGGCCACCGCGACCTTCCTGCTGCGCCAGTTCTTCATGACGCTGCCGGATGAGCTGCTGGAGGCGGCGCGCATCGACGGCGCCGGGCCGATGCGTTTCTTTTGGGACATCGTGCTGCCGCTGTCGAAAACCAATCTGGCGGCGCTGTTCGTCATCACCTTTATCTACGGCTGGAACCAATACCTGTGGCCGATCCTGATCACCAGCGACGCCTCGATGGGCACCGCGGTGGCGGGCATCAAGAGCATGATCTCCACTTCCGGCGCGCCGACCCAGTGGAACCAGGTGATGGCGGCGATGATTCTGACTTTATTGCCACCGCTGGCGGTGGTGCTTCTGATGCAGCGCTGGTTTGTGCGCGGTCTGGTTGATAGCGAGAAATAACGACGATGGCAGGATTAAAACTACAGGCGGTCACCAAGTCTTACGACGGTAAAACGCCGGTGATCAAACAGATCGACCTCGATGTGGCGGACGGCGAATTCATCGTGATGGTCGGCCCGTCCGGCTGCGGCAAATCCACGCTGCTGCGGATGGTGGCCGGGCTGGAACGCACCACCAGCGGCGATATCTATATCGATACCCGGCGCGTGACCGATCTGGAGCCCAAGGATCGCGGCATCGCGATGGTGTTCCAGAACTACGCGCTCTATCCGCACATGAGCGTGTACGACAACATGGCCTACGGCCTCAAGATCCGCGGTTTCGGCAAGGATCATATCCGCCAGCGGGTGGAGGAGGCCGCGCGCATCCTGGAGTTGGAGCCGCTGCTCAAACGCAAACCGCGCGAGCTTTCCGGCGGCCAGCGCCAGCGCGTGGCGATGGGGCGCGCCATCGTGCGCGAGCCGGCGGTATTCCTGTTCGATGAGCCGCTGTCGAACCTGGACGCCAAGCTGCGGGTGCAGATGCGCCTGGAGCTGCAACAGCTGCATCGTCGTCTGAAAACCACCAGCCTGTACGTGACCCACGATCAGGTGGAAGCGATGACGCTGGCGCAGCGGGTGATCGTAATGAACAAGGGCGTGGCGGAGCAGATCGGCACCCCGAGCGAAGTGTACCAACGGCCGGCTTCGCTGTTTGTCGCCGGCTTTATCGGATCGCCGGCGATGAACCTCTTGCCCGGCACCCTCAGTGCCGACGGCGGCCAGCTGCTGCTGGCGGACGGCATGGCGCTGCCGTTGCCGGCGGCCAAACCGCAGTGGGCGGGGCGGCAGTTGACGTTGGGCATTCGGCCGGAGCATATTCAACTGGTGGCGCAAGGCCAGGGCGTGCCGCTGCAGTTGCAGACGCTGGAACTGCTGGGGGCCGACAATCTGGCGCACGGCCAGTGGGGCGGCCACGGGGTGATCGCGCGGCTATCGCACGAAACCTTGCCGGCGGCGGGCAGTACGCTATATTTGCAGCTGCCTGCTCAGGCGCTGCACTTCTTTGACACCCACAGCGGATTACGGATGGATTGATGACTAGACCCTGGCCTTACCCTCATATCGTTGCCCACCGCGGCGGCGGTTCTCTGGCGCCGGAAAACACCTTGGCGGCGATCGACGTCGGCGCGCGCCACGGCCACAAGATGATCGAGTTCGATGCTAAGCTGGCACAGGACGGGCAAATTTTCCTGCTGCACGACGACACGCTGGATCGCACCAGCAACGGTTGGGGCGTGGCGGGCGAGCTGCCGTGGGACAAACTGGTGCAGCTGGACGCCGGCAACTGGTACAGCTCGGCCTTCAAGGGCGAGCGGCTGCCTCTGTTGTCGGAGGTGGCGGAACGCTGCCAGGAACACGGCCTGATGGCCAATATCGAGATCAAACCGACCACCGGCAGCGACGATGAAACCGGCCGGGTGGTGGCGCTGGCGGCGCGGCTGCTGTGGCAAGGGCAGCCCGATCCGCTGCTTTCCTCCTTCTCGGTAGAAGCGCTGGCGGCGGCGCAACGCACCGTGCCGGATTTGCCGCGCGGCCTGCTGCTCGAGGCCTGGGACGACAACTGGCGCGAGCTGACCGAACGCCTGGACTGCGTCTCGCTGCATATCGATCACAAAGCGCTGACCGCCGAGCGGGTAAAAGCGTTGAAAGACGCCGGGCTGCGCATTCTGGTGTACACCGTCAACCAACCGGATCGCGCGCGCCTGCTGCTCGACTGGGGCGTTGACTGCATTTGCACCGACCGGATAGATTTGATCGGCCCGGATTTTTAATCCGGTACCGATGAATCCCGCGACGACAAGCCTTGCCGCCGCACCACCGGAAGGAATGCGATGCCTGGCTTTATCCTGTCACTGTGGCACCAGATCGTGCTGTCTTTACCGCTGTTCGTCCTGATTGCGTTGGGTTATGGGCTGATTCGCTGGGGGAAATGGCCTGCCAGCATCACCGATGGCCTGACGCGCTTCGTGTTTTCTCTCGCCTTGCCCGCCATGCTGTTTCGCATGATGTGCGACTTCTCGCAGCGCCCGGCGGTCGACGCCCGGCTGCTGATCGCGTTCTTCGGCAGTTGCCTGATCGTGTTTGTGCTTGGCCGCCTCGTCGCCCGGCATCTCTTCCGGCTGGATGGCGTCGCCGGATCGGTGTTTGCGCTGGGCAGTATTTTCTCCAATAACGTGATGCTCGGCTTGCCGATCGCCAGCGTGATGCTGGGGGAGGCGGCGATCCCGTCGGTGGCGCTGGTGCTGGTGTTCAACGGCCTGATCCTGTGGACGCTGGTGACGGTGTCGATCGAATGGGCGCGCAACGGTTCGCCGACGTTGAGCGGCTTCGCTAAAACCGCGCGTAGCGTGCTGACCAATCCGCTGATCGTCGGCATTCTGTCTGGCACTCTGTTCAGCCTGACCGGCCTGCCGCTGCCGGCCTTCGTCGATCGGCCGGTCAGCATGCTCGGCCAGGTGGCGGCGCCGCTGTCGCTGGTGGTGCTGGGGATGGGGCTTGCCGAGTACCGCATCAGCGAAGGCTGGCAGCTGAGCAGCGCCATCTGCGTGCTGAAGTTGCTGGTGCAACCGCTAGTGATTTGGCTGCTGGCCTGGATGATGGATTTGCCGCCGATGGAAACCCGCGTTGTGGTGCTGCTGGGGTCGATGGCGGTGGGGGTGAACGTCTACCTGATGTCGCGCCAGTTCAATACGCTCACCGGCCCGGCCGCCACCAGCCTGGTGATGTCCACCGTGCTGGCGGCGATCACCACGCCGCTGATCCTCACCGTTATGGGCGTGCGGGCGTAGCCGGCATCGGTGCCTGCGGCACCGCCGGCGCGGTGCGATTGAACGGATCGCGTGGCTGATTGCCGTTAGGCAGCAGTTGCCCGCCGTTCGGCGTGGTTTGCATCAGCTGTTGCCGCTGATTGTCGAACTGCCGCTGTTGCTGCAGGCGGCGTTGGTCCATTTGCCGATTGTTCAACAGGCGCTGTTGCTGGGCCTGCTGGCTGCTTTGGTTGAGAAACTGCTGCTGTGAACGCAGATCGGTTACGCCGTTGGCCGCCGCAGCCAGGCCGGGCAGCCACAGCAGGGCGAACAGGATGTGAGAAGTTTTCATGATGGTTACCTCGCCTTTTTATTAAGCCTAACCCAGCGGTGAAATTTTGCCGGTAGTTTATCTTTTGTTCGGATGTAAACCGCCTTTTCACCAACGCGGTGCGCATCTTCCGTTACAATCGCCCTTTCGGTCTTTTTAGGGTGAACCCATCGTGCTGCTTTTGGTTATAACCACCATTCTGTGGGCATTTTCTTTCAGCCTGATTGGCGAGTACCTGGCGGGCCACGTCGACAGCGGATTCTCGGCGCTGGTGCGCATCGGGCTGGCGGCGCTGGTGTTTCTGCCGTTTCTGCGTTGGCGCAACATCAAACTCAAGGTGATCCTGCTGTATATGCTGGTGGGCGCCTTCCAGCTGGGCATCATGTACCTGTTCAGCTTCCGCGCCTATCTGTACCTGACGGTGCCGGAATTCCTGCTGTTCACCGTGCTGACGCCGCTGTACATCACGCTGATTTACGATTTGCTGAGCGGCCGACGCCTGCGTTGGGGCTATGTCTTCAGCGCGTTGCTGGCGGTGCTGGGCGCGGCGATTATCCGCTATCACCAGCTGAGTGAGCATTTCTGGTGGGGGCTGCTGTTGGTGCAGGCGGCGAATATCAGCTTCGCCATCGGCATGGTCGGCTATAAGCGCCTGATGGAAGTGCACCCCTTGCCGCAGCACACCGCATTTTCCTGGTTCTACCTGGGGGCTGCGGCGGTGGCGGCGGTGGCCTGGTTCCTGTGGGGCAATCCGCAGCAGCTGCCGACCACCAATCTGCAGTGGGGCGTGCTGATCTGGCTGGGCGTGGTGGCGTCGGGGCTGGGCTACTTCATGTGGAACTACGGCGCGACGCAGGTGGATGCCGGCACGCTCGGCATCATGAACAATATGCATGTGCCGGCCGGTTTGTTGGTCAACCTGGCCATCTGGCAACAGCAGCCGCATTGGCCGAGCTTTATCATCGGCGGGGCGGTGATCGTCGCTTCGCTGTGGGTGCATCGCCGCTGGGTGGCGCCGAAACAGCTTGGCTAAGCGGGCGGGCCACCCCGGCCCGGGGGGCCCGAAAGTTTATACGCCGGCCGCCAACGCTTTGGCGCCGGTCGCGCCGGGGCGTGCGGCGTCGCGCACAAACGGCAGATGATCGCAGGCGTGCTGGCGGGCCGAGCGGATAAAGGCTTCGGTCACCGCCTGGCGCTGTTCACCGTCGCGCACGGCAGCGTACAGGCGGCTCCACAGGCCGTCACCCAGGGTTTTGGTCACCACCAGACCCTGCTGTTCGAAACTCTCCACCACCCAGTGCGGCAGCGCCGCAATCCCCATCCGCGCCGATACCATCTGGATCAGCAGCAGCGTGTTATCGACGTTCTTCAACGCCGGGCTGACGCCCGCCGGCTGCAGAAAATGCCGCCAGATATCCAGCCGTTGGCGCTGCACCGGGTAAATCAACAGCGTTTCGTCACTCAAGTCTTCCGGCTCGATGTGCGGCCTGCCGGCCAGCGGATGATCCGGCGCCAGCACCAGGCGCACCTCGAAATCGAACATCGGCGAATAGTGCAGGCCGCTGCGCGGCAGAATATCCGACGTCATCACCAGATCCAATTCGCCCTGTTGCAAGGCCGGTTGCGGATCGAAAGTCACGCCGGAAGTGAAGTCCATCACCACCTGCGGGAAACGCCGGCGGAAGTTGTCCAGCGCCGGCGTCAGCCACTGAATGCAGCTGTGGCATTCGATGGCGATGCGCAGCGTGGTCTGATGCGGCTCGTGGCAGGCCTGCAGCGCCTGCTGGATCTGCGGCAGCACCTGTTCCGCCAGCTGCAGCAGGATCTCGCCCTGGGCGGTGAAGCGCAGGGGCTGGCTCTTGCGCACGAACAGCTTGAAGCCCAGACGTTGTTCAAGATCGCTGAACTGGTGCGACAGGGCAGACTGCGTCTGATGAAGTTGGGCCGCCGCCCCCGCCAGCGAACCGCTGTTGCGCAGGGCCTGCAGCGTCCGTAAATGTTTCAGTTCGATCATGAGAGTCCTTCACATTGACAGTGAATAAATTGCGCTTGTGGTTAATACAGTACCTGCTGATTATGGATGTGTAAACATCTGGACGGCTAAATGGGAAATATGACGATGGCAATTTTGAATCACACACTGGGTTTTCCTCGCGTTGGGCTACGACGTGAGCTGAAAAAAGCTCAGGAAAGCTACTGGGCCGGCAACTCAACGCAGGAAGAGCTGTTGGCGGTTGGCCGCGAGCTGCGCGCTCGTCATTGGCAGCAGCAACAGCAGGCCGGGGTGGATTTGGTGCCGGTCGGCGATTTCGCCTGGTACGATCATGTGTTGACCACCAGCCTGCTGCTGGGCAACGTGCCGGCGCGCCATCAGAATGCGGATGGCTCGATCGATCTGGACACGCTGTTTCGCATTGGCCGTGGCCGCGCACCGACCGGCGAGCCGGCGGCCGCGGCGGAAATGACCAAATGGTTCAACACCAACTATCACTACATGGTGCCCGAATTCCAGCAAGGCCAGCAGTTCAAGCTGGGCTGGACTCAGCTGCTGGACGAAGTGGACGAAGCGCTGGCGCTCGGCCATCGCATCAAGCCGGTGCTGCTGGGCCCGGTGACCTATCTGTGGCTGGGTAAGGTGAAGGGCGAGCCGTTCGACCGTCTGTCGCTGCTGAAAGACATCCTGCCGGTTTATCAACAGGTGCTGGCCGAGCTGGCGAAACGCGGCGTCGAGTGGGTGCAAATTGATGAACCTGCGCTGGTGCTGGAGCTGCCGCAAGCCTGGCTGGATGCGTTCAAACCGGCTTACGACGCGCTGCAGGGGCAGGTGAAGCTGCTGCTGACCACGTATTTCGACAGCGTCGGCCACAACCTCGATACCGTCCGCACGCTGCCGGTGCAGGGGCTGCACGTCGATCTGGTCGCCGGCCATGACGATATTGCCGCGCTGAGCGCCGCATTGCCGAACGACTGGCTGCTGTCGCTGGGGGTCATCAACGGCCGCAACGTCTGGCGCGCCGATCTGAGCCGCTGGTTCGAACGTCTTCAGCCGCTGGTGGGCACCCGCCCACTGTGGATCGGCAGCTCCTGTTCACTGCTGCACAGCCCGATCGACCTGAGCGTGGAAAGCCGTCTGGACGAAGAAGTGAAAAGCTGGTTCGCCTTCGCGCTGCAAAAATGCGCCGAGCTGGCGCTGTTGAGCTCGGCGCTGAACGCGCCTGACGCGGCCAAGCAGGCTGAACTGGATGCCTACAGCGCACCGATCCGCGCCCGCCGTCAGTCGAGCCGCGTACATAACCCACAGGTTGAGCGCCGGCTGGCCGCGATCACCGCGCAGGACAGCGAACGCCACAGCGCTTACGCCGAACGCGCCAGGGCGCAGCGCGAACGTTTCAACCTGCCGGCCTGGCCGACCACCACCATCGGTTCGTTCCCGCAGACCACCGAGATCCGCGGCCTGCGTCTGGACTTCAAACAGGGCCGTTTGGACGGCAACAACTACCGCACCAGCATCGGTGAGCACATCAAACAGGCGATCGTCGAGCAGGAGCGCCTCGGGCTGGACGTGCTGGTGCACGGTGAAGCCGAGCGCAACGACATGGTGGAGTATTTCGGCGAGAACCTGGACGGCTTCGTGTTTACCCAAAACGGCTGGGTGCAGAGCTACGGCTCCCGCTGCGTGAAGCCGCCGGTCATCATCGGCGACGTCAGCCGCCCGGAAGCCATCACCGTCGAATGGGCCAAATTCGCCCAGTCGCTGACCGACAAGCCGGTGAAAGGCATGTTGACCGGGCCGGTGACCATCCTGTGCTGGTCGTTCCCGCGTGAAGACGTGACCCGCGAAGTGATTGCCAAGCAGATTGCGCTGGCGCTGCGCGACGAGGTGGAAGATCTGGAAAAAGCCGGTATCGGCATCATCCAGATCGACGAACCCGCCCTGCGCGAGGGGCTGCCGCTGCGCCAATCCGACTGGGCCGCGTACCTGAACTGGGCGGTGGACGCCTTCAAACTGAACGCCGCCGTGGCGCGGGACGACACCCAGATCCACACCCACATGTGTTATTGCGAATTCAACGACATCATGGACTCCATCGCCGCGCTGGACGCCGACGTGATCACCATCGAGACCTCGCGTTCCGATATGGATCTGCTGGAAGCCTTCAAAGCGTTCGAATACCCGAACGAAATCGGGCCGGGCGTCTACGATATTCACTCGCCGAACGTGCCGAGCGTGGAATGGATTGAAGCGCTGCTGCGTAAAGCGGCGCAGAACATCCCGGCGGAACGCCTGTGGGTTAACCCGGATTGCGGCCTGAAAACCCGCGGCTGGCCGGAAACCCGGCAGTCGCTGGCCAACATGGTATTGGCGGCACAGCGCCTGCGCGAGCACGCGTGATGCCGTGCGGCGGATAAACCGCCGCTTATAGATTTACTGGTGTGATGATTGGGCGCTTCGGCGCCCTTTTTTATGCGAGGGAAATTATTTGACGCCGTGCTGGGCGAACCACGCCAGCATGCGCTGCCAGCCGTCTTGCGCCGCTTCGGCGTTGTAGCTGGGACGATAATCGGCGTTGAACGCATGCCCGACCTCGGGATACACCACGATTTCGGCCTCGGCGTTGGCGGCGCGGATCGCTTGGCGCATGGTTTCCACCGTCTCCAGCGGGATGCCGCTGTCCTGCCCGCCATACAGCCCCAGCACCGGCGCCGACAGGTGGGTGGCGACGTCGACCGGCTGCTTCGGTGAATTCAGCGTTTTCTCGCCGACCAGTTTGCCATACCAGGCGACCGCCGCCTTCAACTGCGGGTTATGCGCCGCGTACAGCCAGGTGATGCGGCCACCCCAGCAAAAACCGGTGATCGCCAGCTTGCCGGCGTCGCCGCCGTGGCGGATAGCCCAGTGCGCGGCGTGATCCAGATCCGACAGCACCTGACGATCCGGCACCTTGGTGACCAACTGCTGGAACAGCTCGCCGATATCGGTGTAGTCGTTGGCGTCGCCCTGGCGGAAATAGAGTTCGGGCGCGATCGCCAGATAGCCCTGCTTGGCCAGGCGGCGGCACAGATCCTGAATATGTTCATGGACGCCGAAGATTTCCTGCACCACTAGGACGATGGGGAAGGGGCCGCTCTGGTCGGCGGGTTTGGCGACGTAGGCCGGCAGCGCGTCACCCTGAGAAGGAATGGTCGTTTGCCCGGCGTGAATGCCCTGTTCGTCGGTGATAATCGCGGAGGCGGCCAACGGCGCGGCGGCCGGGGCGAATCCCCCCTGAGCCTGTTCTAATGTCATCACATGTTCGGTTTTCATTGCGGTCTCCGTGCAATAGAAAAAAGCGCTGAGATTAACTATAGGAAAGATTACCCATTATTGGCGCTGCGTGGCGCACTTTCGGACAAGTTGATAAAAAACGGCTAATTATCTGGCTTTGCGGCATTTTTAAGCGCTTTTTATCATGTTATTACGCGTTTTGCCCTGCGTAAGTGCCATAAGGTGCGTTAGAGGGCTTTTTTACTCCTAAGCAACCGATAAGATGAGGTTATTTTGAATTGAACAGCTAAATAGTTTCAGCCGGCAACCAACGGGCAGGGAACAGCAAGGTTTGTCGGCTAGACTGAGGTTTAGCGGTGCGTTCTGGATGCCTTATAGTGCTTTTTTGTGATGAAAATCACAAAAAATATGTAGCATGTAATTTGTTTCTCTTTTCATAGTGACTATCGTCACGAAATTAGGCGGCGATTTTCAGTAGAGTGCGTTTTTGTTCCTCCCAATAAACATGATCCATGAGGAGTCTCGTATGTCTCAGTCTGACGTTTTTCATCTCGGCCTCACCAAGAACGATTTACAAGGGGCCCAGCTTGCCATCGTGCCGGGCGATCCGCAGCGCGTAGAGAAGATTGCCAAGCTGATGGAAAATCCGGTGCATCTGGCCTCCCATCGTGAATTCACTACCTGGCGCGCAGAGCTGGACGGCAAGGCGGTGATCGTGTGCTCTACCGGTATCGGCGGCCCGTCTACTTCTATCGCGGTGGAAGAGCTGGCGCAGCTGGGCATTCGCACCTTCCTGCGCATCGGCACCACCGGCGCCATTCAGGCGAACATCAACGTCGGCGACGTGCTGGTCACCACGGCGGCGGTACGCCTTGACGGCGCCAGCCTGCACTTTGCGCCGATGGAGTTCCCGGCGGTCGCGGACTTCGCCTGCACCACCGCGCTGGTGGAAGCGGCCAAGGCCAGCGGTGCCACCACGCACATCGGCGTGACCGCCTCCTCCGATACCTTCTATCCGGGCCAGGAGCGTTACGACACTTACTCCGGCCGCGTGGTCAGCCGTTTCAAAGGCTCGATGGAAGAGTGGCAGGCGATGGGCGTGATGAACTATGAAATGGAATCCGCCACGCTGCTGACCATGTGCGCCAGCCAGGGCCTGCGTGCCGGCATGGTGGCCGGGGTGATCGTCAACCGCACCCAGCAAGAGATCCCGAACGCCGAGACCATGAAAAACACCGAAAGCAAAGCGGTGCAGATCGTGGTGGACGCCGCTCGCCGCCTGCTGTAATCGCCTTTCCCCCAGCGGGCCGCCGACGCGGCCCGTTTTTCCATTCGCGGCGAATCTGTTACGGTGATACTCCTCAGCGCTGCGCCGATGGCCGCCGCGCGTTGTCATAACAAAAACAACGAGGACGTTTATGACCGCCCAGATCCTGCTTCATCCTTCGCTCGCGCCGCTCGACGGCGGCATCAATTTCCGCGACTTCGGCGGCAACGGCGTGGCCGACGGGCGCCGCATCAAGCGCGGCCTGCTGTTCCGCTCCGGTTCCCTCGAGCGGCTGACGGAAAACGACTGCACCTTTCTCGCCGGCGTGCCGGTGCGCTCGGTGCTGGACTACCGCGATGCCGACGAGGTGCAGGCCAAGCCGGATATTCTGTGGAGTGGCGCCGACTATCACCACGTGCCGGCTAACCCGCTGAGCAGCGAAGTCAACGCCAACCTGGAGAAGCTCACCAACGAGACGCTGGCCGCCTTCGACGCCCGGGCGTTCATGCTGGAGCTGTATCGCCGCCTGCCGTTCGGTAATGCGGCCTATCAGCGGCTGGCGCAGCTGTTGAGCAATCCTGGCGGCGGCGCCATCGTGCAGCACTGCGCGGTCGGCAAGGATCGCACCGGGGTCGGTTCGGCACTGGTGCTGTTCGCGCTGGGGGCCGACGAAGCGACGGTGCTGGAAGACTATCTGCTGACCGAAACCACGCTGGCCACTTTCCGCGAGCAGATGTTGGATCAGCTGTCTATCAAGCTGAATGCGGCGGCGCTGGAGCAATTCGCTTACGTGCTCAGCGCGCGCGAGGAGTTCCTGATGACGGCGTTGGGCTGCATCCGTCAGCAATACGGTTCCACCGACCGCTGGTTGGAAGCGGAATACGGCCTGGGCGCAGCCCAGCGCGAAGCGCTGCAGGCGTTCTACCTCGAGTAAATCGCCGCGCGTTTAGCCGGGGTTTAACTCGCCCCGGCCTATCCTAGGCGGCGAATTATCGCGTATCAGGAGCCCCGCATTGAGCCTCAATGACGTTATCAACTGGGTCAGCGACGTCGTGCGTCAGCACGAAGGCTGGGCCATTCCCATCATCTTTTTCCTGGCGTTCGGCGAGTCGCTGGCGTTTTTGTCGCTGCTGCTGCCGGCCACGGTGATCCTGCTGGCGCTGGGCGCGCTGATCGGCGAAAGCGGCATCGCCTTTTGGCCGATTTGGGCCGCTGCCGCCGCCGGGGCGTTTTTCGGCGACTGGCTCTCTTACTGGATCGGCTATCACTATCAGGACCGGGTGGCGCATATGTGGCCGCTGTCGCGCAATCCGCAGCTGCTGGCGCGCGGCCACGCGTTCTTTGAACGCTGGGGCGTGCTGGGCATCTTCATCGGCCGCTTTTTCGGCCCGCTGCGCGCCGTGGTGCCGCTGGTGGGCGGCATTTGCGGCATGCCGCAGCGTTATTTCCAGTTAGCCAACGTCACGTCGGCGATGATCTGGGCGTTCGGCATTCTGGCGCCGGGGGCATTCGGCATCAAGTGGCTCAGCCAGTGGCTGGGCTGATTTCTCGCTAAATTGCGCAGCGCCGCGCAATATTGTGCGCGGCGGGCAAAATCAGGCTGGACATCCATACAGGCTCCCCTTAACGTGACGGGCAATGGGCGTGCGAAACGCCGGAACGGCAAGGTGCAACAGGAGGCAGGGTGGATACCAGTCTGATTTATGGGATTGGCGGCGTAACGATCGGCATGCTGTTGGGGTGGTTGATCGCCAGTCTGCGGGTGCAACAGACGAATGCGCAGCATGAAACCGAGCTGCGGTTGCTGGAGCAAGCGTTGCAGCAGGCGCAGCAGGAAACGGTGGCGCGGCAGGAGGCTCTGCAGCGCCACGAGCAGCAGCTGCGGCAGAGCGAGCTGGAGCTGCGTAACCTGCACAGCCAGCTGGCGGCCGGGCATGAAAAGCTTCAACAGCTCAACCATTGGCGCAACGAATGCGAACTGCTTAACCAGGAGCTGCGTGCCCAGCGCGAGGTTAACAGCGCGCAGGAGGCCGAGCTGCGCGAAGTCACCATCCGTTTGGAAGAGACGCGCATGGCGGCGGAGGAGAAGCAGCGCCTGCTTATCAACAGCGAACAACGCCTCACCACCCAGTTTGAAAACCTCGCCAACCGCATTTTTGAACACAGCGGCCGTAAGGTGGACGAGCAAAATAAGCAAAGCTTGGATCGGTTGCTGCTGCCGCTGCGTGAACAGCTGGACGGTTTCCGCCGTCAGGTGCAGGACAGCTTTGGTCAGGAGGCGCGGGAACGTCACACGCTGACGCACGAGATACGTAATCTGCAGCAGTTGAACGCACAGATGGCGCGCGAGGCCATTAACCTCACCAAGGCGCTTAAAGGCGACAACAAAACGCAGGGCAACTGGGGCGAAGTGGTGCTGAGCCGGGTGCTGGAGGCCTCCGGCCTGCGCGAAGGGCACGAGTATGAAACGCAGGTCAACGTGCGGGTGGATCACCAGAGCCGCATGCAGCCCGATGTGATCGTGCGCCTGCCGCAGGGCAAGGATGTGGTGATCGACGCCAAGATGTCGCTGATCGCCTACGAGCGCTATTTCAACGGCGAGGATGAGGCGGAGCGCGAGGCGGCGCTGAGCGAACATATCGCCTCGCTGCGCGGCCACATCCGCATGCTGGGCCGCAAGGACTATCAGCAGCTGCCGGGGTTGCGCTCGCTGGACTATGTGCTGATGTTCATTCCGGTCGAGCCTGCCTTCCTGCTGGCTATCGATCGCGAGCCGGAGCTGATCAGCGAAGCGCTTAAGCACAACATCATGCTGGTCAGCCCGACCACGTTGCTGGTGGCACTGCGTACCATCACCAACCTGTGGCGTTATGAGCATCAGAGCCAAAATGCCCAGCGCATCGCCGATCGCGCGGCGAAACTGTATGACAAGATGCGGCTGTTCGTGGACGATATGTCCGCGCTGGGGCAGAGCCTGGACAAGGCGCAGGGCAGTTATCGTCAGGCGATGAACAAACTGAGCGAAGGCCGTGGTAACCTTATTGGCCAAATTGAAGGTTTTCGCGCGTTGGGGGTTGAGGTCAAACGGCCGATCAACCCGCTGCTGGCGCAGCAAGCCGGCGCGCAACACGATGAAGCGGAAGAGGCGAACGACGATGATGTCGCCGCGCTGCCGCAGACGAAAGACGGTGACGATACCGCCGGGGAACCAGGCTTCGTTTCGCACGGCTGAGGCCGTGGCGAGGTGGGGTATTCCCCAGGCTTCTGGTACACTCATCCACACAAAATTGACTGAATAGCAGGCAGGACAATGGCAGATCAACCGCAGGAAACCACCGATTTCGGTTTTCGCACCGTCGCTAGAGACGAAAAACAGGCCATGGTGGCGGACGTTTTTCATTCGGTAGCGGCAAAGTATGACGTGATGAACGACCTGATGTCGTTCGGCATCCACCGTATCTGGAAGCGTTTCACCATTGACTGCAGCGGCGTGCGCCGCGGGCAGCGCGTGCTGGATCTGGCCGGCGGTACCGGCGACCTGGCGGCCAAGTTCTCCCGCATGGTCGGCGAGCAGGGGCAGGTGGTGCTGGCGGACATCAACGATTCGATGCTGAAGATGGGACGCGAGAAGCTGCGCGATCGTGGCATCGTCGGCAACATCAATTACGTGCAGGCCAACGCCGAAGCGCTGCCGTTCCCGGACAATTACTTCGATTGCATCACCATCTCCTTTGGCCTGCGCAACGTCACCGACAAAGACAAAGCGCTGCGCTCGATGTTCCGCGTGTTGAAGCCGGGCGGCCGCCTGCTGGTGCTGGAATTCTCCAAGCCGCTGCTGGCGCCGCTGAGCAAAGCTTACGATGCCTACTCGTTCCACGTATTGCCGAAGATCGGCGAGCTGGTGGTGAAGGATCCGGACAGCTACCGCTACCTGGCGGAATCGATCCGCATGCACCCCGATCAGGAAACCCTGAAGGGTATGATGGGCAACGCCGGTTTTGAAAACGTCACCTATTTCAACCTGACCGGTGGGATTGTCGCCCTGCATCGCGGCTTCAAGTTCTGAGAGGGAGATGCCGATGCTGTTTACCCCTCTGCTGACCGGTGCGCTGGAAACCTCGCTGAATAATCTGCTGTTTCGCGATCGCAGCATGAAAGCCGCTCGCCAACGCCTGGCGGGCAAGGTGTTGCGTATCGAACTGGAAGAGCTGGCTTCACCGCTGGTACTGGTGTTCAGCGAACTGCGCGTGGACGTGCTGGGGCAGTCTGAGGACAGCGCCGATTGCACCGTGCGCAGCCGCATTCCCGCCTTACTGAAGCTGCGCGATCGCCAGCAGTTGCCGGTGCTGATGCGCAGCGGCGAATTGACGGTGGAAGGCGATATTCAGGTGGTACAACAGCTGGTTGGGCTGCTCGATCTGGCGGAGTGGGATCCGGCGGAGTGGCTGGCGCCCTATATCGGCGATATCGCCGCCCAGGGCATTACGCAGGCGCTGGGAAAAGGCGCCTCGCTGCTGAAAGCCGGCTTTATGCGCCGGCAGCAGGACATGGCGGAGGCGTTGACGGAAGAGTGGCGTCTGGCGCCGGGGCCGCTGGAAGTGGTGTGGTTCAACGAGGAAGTTGATGCACTCGCCCGCAGCGCGGAAGCGCTGTCTGCCCGCATGGACAAGTTGGAGGGCAAGCGATGACCCCAGGCGAACTGCGCCGTTTGTATTTTATCGTCCGCGTTTTTCTCAGCTATGGGCTGGACGAACTGATCCCTAAAATGCGTTTGACGCTGCCGCTGCGCTTCGGCCGCCGGCTGCTGTTCTGGATGCCGAATCGGCACAAGGACAAGCCGCTGGGTGAACGCCTGCGGCTGGCGCTGCAGGAACTGGGGCCGGTCTGGATCAAGTTCGGCCAGATGATGTCGACCCGCCGCGATCTGTTTCCGCCGCAGATTGCCGATCAGCTGACTTTGTTGCAGGACCGGGTCGCGCCTTTCGACGGCGCGCTGGCGCGTAAACATATCGAACTGGCGATGGGCGGCCCGCTGGAAACCTGGTTCGACGATTTCGATCAGCAGCCGCTGGCCTCTGCTTCGATCGCGCAGGTGCATACCGCGCGGCTGAAAACCACCGGCCAGGAAGTAGTGCTGAAGGTGATCCGGCCGGATATCGGGCCGATCATCAAGGCCGACGTGCGCTTGATGTACCGTTTGGCCGGCTGGGTGCCGAAGCTGTTGCCGGACGGCCGCCGTCTGCGCCCGCGCGAAGTAGTGCGTGAGTACGAGAAAACCCTGCTGGACGAATTGAACCTGCTGCGCGAAGCGGCCAACGCCATTCAGCTGCGCCGCAATTTCGACGGCAGCCCGATGCTGTACGTACCGGAAGTCTATTCCGACTACTGCCGTGAAAGCGTATTGGTGATGGAGCGCATCTACGGCATTCCGGTCTCGGATATCGCCACGCTGGAGCAGCAGGGCACCAACATGAAACTGTTGGCGGAACGCGGCGTTCAGGTGTTCTTTACCCAGGTATTCCGCGACAGCTTCTTCCATGCGGACATGCATCCCGGTAATATTTTCGTCAGCTACGAACATCCGGAAGATCCTTGCTATATCGGCATCGACTGCGGCATCGTCGGCTCGCTGAACAAGGATGATAAACGCTACCTGGCGGAAAATTTCATCGCCTTCTTCAACCGTGATTACCGCAAGGTGGCGGAACTGCACGTCGACTCCGGTTGGGTGCCGCGCGACACCAACGTGGAAGACTTTGAATTCGCCATCCGCACCGTTTGCGAGCCGATTTTCGAGAAACCGCTGGCGGAGATTTCCTTCGGTAACGTGCTGCTGAACCTGTTCAACACCGCACGCCGCTTCAATATGGAAGTGCAGCCGCAGCTGGTGTTATTGCAGAAGACCTTGCTGTATGTTGAAGGACTGGGGCGCCAGCTCTACCCGCAGCTGGATCTGTGGACCACGGCCAAGCCGTTCCTCGAGAGCTGGCTGCGCGATCAGGTCGGCATCCCTGCCGTGGTGCGCGCGCTCAAAGAAAAAGCGCCGTTCTGGGCGGAGAAGCTGCCGGAACTGCCCGAGCTGTTTTACGACAGCCTGCAGCAGCATAAACTGTTGCAACAAAGCGTTGATAAGCTGACTAACCAAATGCAGGCTCAGCGGGTTCGTCAGGGGCAGTCACGTTATTTGTTCGGCGTTGGCGCTACACTCTTGGTAAGCGGCACGCTGTTGCTGCTGGGGCAAATCGAGGTGTTTCCCGCCTGGATGATGGCCGCCGGCATCGTATGCTGGGTGATTGGCTGGAAGCGAACCACCTGATTTAATTCGTCACTCTGGTAAAGTCGGCCCTATAATGCGGGCTGGCTTTGAAAGACCCTTTAAAATTAGAGGTAATTAAAATGGGCGGTATTAGTATTACGCAATTGTTGATCATCGCAGTGATCGTGGTGCTGCTGTTCGGTACCAAAAAACTGCGCACGCTGGGCTCCGATCTCGGCGCCTCGATCAAGGGCTTCAAGAAGGCGATCGGCGACGACACGCCGTCGACCCCCAACACGGCTGAGAAAAGCAGCCTGGATGACGCTGACTTCTCGGCCAAGCCTATTACCGATAAGCAGCCGGAAGTGAAACCGGAAGAGTCGAAGAACAAAGAGCAGGTATAAACCGTGTTTGACATTGGGTTTAGTGAGCTGCTGCTGGTGCTGGTGATCGGCCTGGTTGTTCTGGGGCCGGAACGGTTGCCGGTCGCGGTCAGAACGGTGTCGGGCTGGATCCGCGCGCTGCGCTCGCTGGCGGCCTCGGTGCAGCACGAACTGTCTCAGGAGCTGAAGCTGCAGGAACTGCAGGACAGCCTGAAAAAAGCCGAACAGGCCGGCCTGCAGAACCTGACGCCGGAATTGAAGGCATCGATGGATGAGCTGAAAGACGCGGCGGAATCATTGAAACGCACTTACCGGGGCGAGAAAGAAGAGCTGGCGAACACCATTCATAACCCGCAGGTCACCGATCCGGAAGCCTTGCACGACGGCGTGACGCCGGCGGAAGCGGCAACCAGCGCCAGCGCGCCCGCCGCCGTGCCAAAACCGGCAGCGGAGCCTGAGGCCGTCGCGGCTGCTTCCCCGGCTGCGCCTGTGGCGGTGCAACCGGCTAAAGCACCGGTGGAAACCGCGCCGGCACCTGTCGAACCTGTTGCGGATAAAACCCCTGCGTCTCACCAACCTAGTGGCGATCGTTAATACATGGCTGTTGAAGATACCCAACCCCTTATCAGTCATCTGATAGAGCTGCGCAAGCGGCTGTTGAACTCGATTATTTGCGTGCTGGCGGTGTTCGTGGTGCTGGTGTTTTTCGCCAACGACATCTACCAGCTGGTCTCTGCGCCGCTGCTCAAGCAGCTGCCGGCCGGGGCGAGCATGATCGCTACCGACGTGGCGTCACCGTTCTTTACGCCGATCAAGCTGACCATGATCGTCTCGGTGTTCGTCTCCGCGCCGATGATTCTGTATCAGGTGTGGGCATTCATCGCACCGGCGCTGTACAAGCATGAACGCCGCCTGATGATGCCGCTGCTGGTGTCCAGCAGCCTGCTGTTCTACCTCGGCATGGCTTTCGCCTACTTCATCGTGTTCCCGCTGGCCTTCGGCTTCTTTGCCAAGACCGCGCCGATGGGGGTGACCATTGCGACCGACATTAAAAACTACCTCGATTTCGTCATGGCGCTGTTTATGGCGTTTGGCGTTGCCTTCGAAGTGCCGGTCGCCATCATTTTGCTGTGCTGGAGCGGCGTCACCTCGCCGGAAGATCTGAAGAAGAAACGGCCGTATGTGTTGGTCGGCGCGTTTGTGGTCGGCATGCTGTTGACGCCGCCGGACGTGTTCTCGCAAACCCTGTTGGCAATACCGATGTATCTGCTGTTTGAAGTGGGGGTGTTCTTCGCTCGCTTCTATACCGGTAAACGTCGCCCGCAGGCGGAAGAAGAAGACGAGGGTGACGAACCTCCAATACCCTGATCCACATTGATTGCGAAGCCGCCCATCGGGCGGCTTTTGCTTTGGAAAAAACCATGTTTGATATCGGCGTTAATCTTACCAGCAGCCAATTCGCCAAAGACCGCCAGGCGGTGGTGGAACGCGCCCGCGTTGCGGGCGTGACGGGGATGTTGATTACCGGCACCGATCTGGCGGAGAGCCGCGAGGCCGCCGAACTGGCGCAGCAACATGCGGGCTACGGTTGGTCTACCGCCGGCGTGCATCCGCACTATGCCAGCGGTTGGGATGAACACACCGCCGAGCAGATTTATGCGTTGGCCGCGTGCCCTGAAGTGGCGGCGATCGGCGAATGCGGCCTGGATTTCAATCGCAACTTCTCGACGCCCGCACAGCAGGAAGCGGCGTTCACCGCGCAGCTGGCGCTGGCGGCGGAGTTGGCGCTGCCGGTGTTTCTCCACTGCCGCGACGCACACGCACGTTTTGCCGAGCTACTGACGCCGTGGTTGGATAAACTGCCCGCGGCCGTGGTGCACTGCTTCACCGGCACCGCCGAAGAATTAACAAGCTGCCTGTCGCTGGGCCTGTCGATCGGGATTACCGGTTGGGTCTGCGACGAGCGGCGCGGCCTGGAATTGCGCGCCCTGTTGCCGCAGATCCCGGCCGAGCGTCTGTTGCTGGAAACGGACGCCCCTTATCTGTTGCCCCGGGATTTACAACCTAAACCCGCATCTCGCCGCAACGAACCCTGTTTCCTGCCCCATATCGTGCATCAGGTCGCCGTCTGGCGACAGGAAGAGCCGCAATGGCTGGGGCAAAAAACCGATGAGAACGCCCGCCGGCTATTCCGGCTGGTTTGAGCTAGGAGAAAACTATGAGCTATGCATTTCCGGGTACCTTTCCTGGTCGCCGTATGCGCCGCGTGCGCCGTCATGACTTCAGCCGCCGCCTGGTCGCCGAGAACCAACTGACGGTCAACGACCTGATTTATCCGGTGTTTGTCATGGAAGGCAGCAACCGTCAGGAAGAAGTGGCCTCGATGCCGGGCGTATCGCGCATGACGATCGATCTGCTGGTCAAGGAAGCGGAAACCATCGCCAAACTCGGCGTGCCGGTGATCTCCCTGTTCCCGGTGATCGAGCCGGGCCTGAAATCGCTGCATGCGGAAGAAGCCTATAACCCGGAAGGGTTGGTGCAGCGCACGGTGCGCGCGCTGAAAGACGCGGTGCCTGAGTTGGGCATTCTGACCGACGTAGCGCTCGATCCCTACACCACGCATGGGCAGGACGGGGTCATCGATGAGCAGGGCTATGTGATTAACGACGTGACCAAAGACATCCTGGTGCGTCAGGCGCTGTCCCATGCCGAAGCGGGTGCGGAAATCGTGGCGCCGAGTGACATGATGGACGGCCGCATCGGGGCGATCCGCGATCGTCTGGAATTGCAGGGCCTGGTGAATACCCAGATTATGGCATATTCCGCCAAGTATGCTTCCTGTTACTACGGCCCGTTCCGCGATGCGCTGGGCTCCAGCGGCAACCTGAAGGGCGGCAATAAGAAGACCTATCAGATGGATCCGGCCAACAGCGACGAAGCGCTGCAGGAGATTGCACAGGATCTGCAGGAAGGCGCGGACATGGTGATGGTGAAACCGGGCATGCCGTACCTCGACGTCGTACGCCGCGTGAAGGATACCTTCGGCGTGCCAACCTTCGCTTATCAGGTGTCCGGCGAGTACGCGATGCATATGGCGGCGATTCAGAACGGTTGGCTGCAAGAGCAACCTGCGGTGATGGAGTCGTTGATGTGCTTCAAACGCGCTGGCGCCGACGGTGTGTTGACCTACTTCGCCAAGCGTGTCGCCCAGTGGCTGCACGACGACGCGATGCGTCGTTAAGCGCCAAATGAGCCAACAAAAAGGCGCCTGAGGGCGCCTTTTGCATTACATCTTCTGGAACTGTCGGTTGTCGATGCTTTGACTGACCTGTTTGTTGATCAGGTTCAGCAACAACATGGAACGCGCCTCGCCGTCCGGCTCGGTGTAGATCGCCTGCAGCCCTTCGAATACGCCGTCGACGATCAGAACGGTGTCCCCCGGCTGCGGGGTTTCCGGATCGACATAGGTTTCGCTGGCGTGCGTGCGCAGCTCATCGATCACCTTGCTCGGGATCACGCTCGGCAACGCGCCGAAACGCACGAAGTGGCTGACGCCGCGGGTGGCGCTGATGGTGGTGGTGTGAATGCGCTCCGGGTCGAACTCCACAAACAGATAGTTGGGAAACAGGGGTTCGCTGACCGCGATGCGCTTGCCGCGCACGATCTTTTCCAGCGTGATGATCGGGCTGAGGCAGTTTACCTGCTGCCGTTCCAGATGTTCCTGCGCTCGCAACAGCTGACCGCGTTTGCAATAAAGTAGATACCAGGATTCCATAATTTCACATGCCTTTCTGCCAGCCGGTAAGCATATCAAAAGCTATTCCGGATACATAGTGATGCAAGTTTCAGCGTGTAACATCACCTATCTCTATGAATATGCGGCTATTAGCGAGGGGTCACACACTTATCGATACGGCGCTGGTATAACAGAGGGCTGAAAATTTGTTACCGTCACAGTATGGCAAGGCGTTGCGCTACCGGCTGTGACGCTATTCATCGTTTTTGACCGAGGGGGAAAGAAATGGAGCTGTTTCTGTTGAGCAACGGCAAACTGTCTGACGAAGCCGAGCTGCTGGGGTACGCCAAAAGCCAACTGCTGGCGATGATTGCGCGTCGCGGCATCAAATCCGCCGTCTTTATCCCTTACGCCCTGATCCGTTATGACTACGACCAGCGTGCGCAGGAGCTGGCGCAAACGCTGGGCATCGAAGTCACCAGTATCCATCACGCCGCTTCGCCGGCGGCGGCGATCGCGCAGGCGGAGTGCATTTTGGTCAGCGGCGGCAATACCTGGTTGCTGAACCAAATGCTGCACGAGCAAGGCCTGATCGTGCCCATCCAGCGCGCAGTGCGCGAGCGTGAGGTGCCTTACGTCGGCTGGAGCGCCGGTTGCAACGTGGCCACGCCGAGCATTCGCACCACCAATGATATGCCGGTGCGCTGCAGCGTGGTGCTGCCGGCGCTGGGGCTATTCCCGGTGCAGATCAACCCGCATTACATCGACGCGCCTATCAGCGGCCACATGGGCGAAACCCGTGACGAGCGCCTGGCGGAGTTCTGCGCGATCAACCCGAGTGAATCGGTGGTGGCGCTGCGTGAAGGCAGCCTGCTGCACGTTGAAGGCAATGCGCTGCGTTACTTCAGCGCTAACGGGCAGGGCTTCAAGGTGTTCCGCCACGGCGAGGAGACGCGCGAATATCAGGATACGCGTGCGTTGGCCACGCTGGTGCCGTTCAACTGCGGCTGAGAGCCACCCCGCATCGGGCGGCGTTAACAAAATTGCAGCAACAACCGTGAAGAGGGCTTATAATGCCCTCCCCACTGGCCGTTATAATGATCAGCATGAAATACCGTGACTTACGCGATTTCCTCTCGTTGCTGGAGAAGAGAGGGGAACTAAAACGCATCAGCCAGCCGATCGATCCTTACCTGGAAATGACGGAGATTGCCGATCGCACCCTGCGGGCGGGCGGCCCGGCATTGCTGTTTGAAAACCCGAAAGGCTACGACATGCCGGTGCTGTGCAACCTGTTCGGCACCGCCAATCGCGTGGCGATGGGCATGGGGCAGGAAGACATCAGCGCGCTGCGCGAAGTCGGCAAACTGCTGGCGTTCCTCAAAGAGCCGGAGCCGCCGAAAGGCTTCCGCGATCTGTTCGACAAAATGCCGAAGTTCAAGCAGGTGCTGAACATGCCGACCAAGGTGCTGGGATCCGCGCCTTGTCAGGAGCAGGTATGGCAGGGTGAGGATGTTGATCTGGGCCGTATTCCGGTGATGCACTGCTGGCCGGAAGACGCCGCGCCGCTGATCACCTGGGGGCTGACGGTGACCCGCGGCCCGCATAAGGAACGGCAAAACCTCGGCATCTATCGCCAGCAGGTGCTGGGCAAGAACAAAGTGATCATGCGCTGGCTGTCGCATCGCGGCGGCGCGCTGGATTATCAGGAGTGGTGCCAGGCGCACCCCGGCGAGCGTTTCCCGGTCGCGGTAGCGCTGGGGGCCGATCCTGCCACCATCCTCGGTGCGGTCACGCCGGTGCCGGATACCCTGTCTGAATATGCCTTTGCCGGGCTGCTGCGCGGCAATAAAACTGAAGTGGTCAAGTGCCTTTCCAACGATCTGGAAGTGCCCGCCAGCGCCGAAATCGTGCTGGAAGGCTATATCGAGCCGGGTGAAATGGCGCCGGAAGGCCCCTACGGCGACCACACCGGTTACTACAATGAAATCGACCAATTCCCGGTGTTCACCGTCACCCACATCACCCAGCGCCGCAACGCGATCTACCACTCGACCTACACCGGCCGCCCGCCGGATGAGCCGGCGATCCTGGGCGTGGCGCTGAACGAAGTGTTCGTGCCGATCCTGCAAAAACAGTTCCCGGAAATCGTCGATTTCTATCTGCCGCCGGAAGGATGCTCGTACCGCCTGGCGGTAGTGACCATGAAAAAACAGTACGCCGGCCACGCTAAACGCGTGATGATGGGCGTCTGGTCGTTTCTGCGGCAGTTTATGTACACCAAATTTGTTATCGTCTGCGATGACGACGTCAATGCGCGCGACTGGAACGACGTGATTTGGGCGATCACCACACGAATGGATCCGGCAAGGGATACCGTTCTGGTGGAGAATACGCCGATCGACTATCTGGACTTCGCCTCGCCGGTTTCCGGTCTGGGTTCGAAGATGGGGCTGGACGCCACCAATAAATGGCCGGGTGAAACCGATCGCGAATGGGGCCGTCCGATTCAGATGGATGAAAAGGTACGTGCGCGCGTCGACGAAATCTGGGATGAGCTCGCAATCTTCAGTGGCAGGGAACCGACGCTGTAGCGTCAGGCCCTGTTCTCAGCTTTGCATTGATGACCCGACAGAGGGAACGCATGACAATATTGAGCTGTAAAGTGACCTCGGTAGAGGCCATTACCGATACGGTTTATCGGGTACGTCTGGTGCCCGAGCAGCCGTTTTCTTTCAAGGCAGGGCAATATCTGATGGTGGTGATGGACGAGCGCGACAAGCGCCCGTTCTCGCTGGCATCAACCCCGACGCAGCAAGATTACATTGAGCTGCACATCGGCGCTTCGGAGCTGAATCTGTACGCCATGGCGGTGATGGATCGCATCCTGAAAGAGCAGGCGATCACCGTCGACGTGCCGCACGGCGACGCCTGGCTGCGGGAAGAGGGCCGCCGTCCGCTGGTGCTGATCGCCGGCGGCACCGGCTTCTCTTACGCGCGCTCAATCTTGTTGACCGCGTTGGAGCAGCAGCCCGATCGCGACATTTCGATCTACTGGGGCGGGCGTGAGCTGAAGCACCTGTACGATTTGAGCGAGCTGGAAGCGCTGTCGTTGCAGCATCCGAATCTGAAGGTGATCCCGGTGGTCGAGCAGCCGGAAGCCGAATGGCGCGGCCGCAGCGGCACCGTGCTCAGCGCGGTGCTGCAGGATTTCGGCACGCTGGCGGAGCATGACATCTACATCGCCGGGCGTTTCGAGATGGCGAAAATCGCCCGTGAGCGTTTCTGCGCCGAGCGCGGCGCGCTGGAAGCGCATATGTTCGGCGACGCGTTTTCGTTTATCTGACCGATGCGGTGCGCAGTGAACGGGGTGGCCGAGGGTCGCCCCGTTTTTATTTGGGCGCCGGCAAACTTCAGGCATAAAAAACCCGCCCCTGACAGGCGGGAAGAACGGCAACTAAACTTGGCGGGATGCCGCGATTTGAAGTGGTGACGCGGTCATCCCAAGATAGACACAGCTAAACGCGTTCAAACACGGTGGCGATACCCTGGCCCAGGCCGATGCACATGGTCGCCAGGCCGAACTGCGCGTCGCGACGTTCCATGTTGTTCAACAGGGTGGTCGAGATGCGGGAGCCTGAACAACCCAGCGGGTGGCCGAGCGCGATGGCGCCGCCGTTCAGGTTGATCTTGTCGTCGATGCTATCCATCAGCCCCAGATCCTTGATGCACGGCAGCGACTGGGCGGCGAACGCCTCGTTCAGCTCGAACAGATCGATGTCCTGCACGCTCAGACCGGCGCGTTTCAGCGCCAGCTTGCTGGCCGGCACCGGGCCGTAACCCATGATGGAAGGATCGCAGCCGACGACCGCCATCGAGCGGATGCGGGCGCGGGCCTTCAAACCGAGCGCTTTGGCGCGCGATTCGCTCATCAGCAGCATGGCGGAAGCGCCGTCCGACAGGGCGGAAGAACTGCCGGCGGTGACGGTGCCGTTGACCGGATCGAACGTCGGACGCAGGGCCGACAGGCTTTCGACGGTGGTTTCCGGGCGAATGACTTCATCGAAATCGTAACGGGTCAGCACGCCATCGGCGTCGTGGCCGTTGGTCGGTATGATCTCGTTTTTAAAGTAGCCGGCCAGCGTCGCCGCATGTGCGCGCTGGTGGGAGCGGGCGGCGAACTCATCCTGCATCTGGCGGCTGATGTTGTGCATCTTGGCCAGCATTTCGGCGGTCAGCCCCATCATCCCGGCGGCTTTGGCCACGCTGCGGCTCAGCCCCGGATGGAAATCCACGCCGTGGTTCATCGGCACATGGCCCATGTGTTCCACGCCGCCGATCAGGCTGACGTGCGCGTCGCCGACCATGATGGCGCGCGCCGCGTCGTGCAGCGCCTGCATCGAAGAGCCGCACAGGCGGTTGACGGTCACCGCCGGTACGCGGTGCGGGATCTCGGCCAGCAGCGCGGCGTTGCGGGCGATGTTGAAGCCTTGTTCCAGCGTCTGCTGCACGCAGCCCCAGTAAATGTCATCGATCTCGGCGGCGTCCAGCGCCGGGTTGCGGCTCAGCACTTCACGCATCAGGTGAGCGGAGAGATCTTCGGCGCGCACCTGGCGGAAGGCGCCGCCCTTGGAGCGGCCCATCGGCGTGCGTACGGCATCAACAATAACTACGTTTTCCATCTTTATGACCTCATGCCGGTTGGCGGGTAGCGACGTCGGACAGCGGTGTCGCCACCGGGTAGTAGCTTTCATTGCGTTCGGCCTTGGCGCGCAGACCGGCCGGCACCTGATACAGGGCGCCGAGGTGTGCGTAACGCTGGGCCAGCTCAACGTAGTTGGCGGTGCCGAGCGTATCCAGGTAGCGGAACGCGCCGCCGTGGAACGGAGGGAAGCCGATGCCGTAGACCAACGCCATATCGGCTTCCGCCGGGCTGGCGACGATCTTCTCTTCCAGGCAGCGAACCACTTCGTTGATCATCGGGATCATCATGCGCGCGATGATTTCTTCGTCGCTGATGGTCTGGCGCGGTTGGCTCACTTCGGCCAGCAGCACATCGGTCTGCTCGTCGTGGTCCTTGCGCGGTTTGCCTTTGCTGTCCTGGCTGTAGCGGTAGAAGCCCAGCTGATTTTTCTGACCGAAGCGCTGGTTGTCGAACATCACGTCAATGGCGTCGCGATAGTCTTTGCTCATGCGATCCGGGAAGCCGGCGGCCATTACCGCCTGCGCGTGGTGCGCGGTGTCGATGCCCACGACGTCGAGCAGGTAGGCCGGGCCCATCGGCCAGCCGAACTGTTTTTCCATCACTTTATCGATCTGACGGAAGTCGGCGCCGTCGCGCAGCAGCAGGCTGAAGCCGGCGAAATACGGGAACAGCACGCGGTTGACGAAGAAGCCCGGGCAGTCGTTCACCACGATCGGCGTTTTGCCCATGCGGCTGGCGTAGGCCACCACTTTGGCGATGGTGTCATCGCTGGTCTGTTCGCCGCGGATGATTTCAACCAGCGGCATGCGGTGTACCGGGTTAAAGAAGTGCATGCCGCAGAAGTTTTGCGGGCGCTTCAGCGATTTTGCCAGGTGATTAATCGGAATGGTCGAGGTGTTCGACGCCAGAACGGTGTCCTCACCGATCAGGTTTTCCACTTCCGACAGCACGGCGGCTTTGACCTTCGGATTCTCGACGACCGCTTCAACGATCACCTGTGCGCGCTCGATGCCGGCGTAGTCCAGCGTCGGCTGAATGGTCGACAGCACCTGCGCCATTTTCAGGCCATCCAGCTTGCCGCGCTCCAGCTGCTTATTGAGCAGCTTGGCCGCTTCGCTCATGCCCAGCGTCAGCGACTTGTCGCTGATGTCTTTCATGATCACCGGCACGCCTTTCAGCGCCGATTGGTAGGCGATGCCGCCGCCCATAATGCCAGCGCCCAGCACCGCCGCCTGTTTCGGCGCATCCACATTCTTGGCCAGCTTTTTCGCCTGGCCCTTCACGAACTGGTCGTTAAGGAAGATGCCGACCAGCGCGCGCGCTTCGTTGGAGCGCGCCAACGGCACGAAGCTGGCGGTTTCCAGTTTCAGCGCTTCATCGCGGCCCAGCTTGGCGGCGGCTTCAATGGTTTTCACCGCGGTCATCGGCGCCGGGTAATGTTTTCCGGCGGTCTGCAGCACCATGCCTTTGGCGGTGGTGAAGCTCATCGCGGCTTCAATCGGGCTGAGCTTCAGCGGCTCCAGCTTAGGTTGACGCACGGCGCGCCAGTCCAGCTTGCCGTCGATCGCCTGTTGCAGCATTTTCAGCGCCGCTTCGGCCAGTTTTTCCGGTGCCACCACCGCATCCACCAGGCCGACTTTCAACGCGTCTTTGGCGCTGACGTCTTTGCCGGCGGCGATGATTTCCAGCGCGCTGTCGTTACCCAGCAGGCGTGGCAGGCGGACGGAACCGCCGAAGCCCGGCATGATGCCCAATTTGGTTTCCGGCAGGCCGATGCGCGCGTCCGGTGAGGCGACGCGGAAATCGGTCGCCAGAATGCATTCGCAACCGCCGCCGAGCGCATAGCCGTTAATGGCCGAAATGGTCGGCACAGGCAAATCTTCCAGCCGGTTAAAGACGTTGTTGGCGAACACCAGCCACTCTTGCAGCTTTTCAGCCGGTGCGGCGAACAGAGAAAGGAATTCGGTGATATCGGCGCCGACGATAAACGCGGCTTTGGAGGAGCGCAGCAGCAGCCCCTTCAGTTCAGGTTGGTTTTCCAGCACGGTGAGCGCTTCGCCCAGGCTGGCGACGGTGCGGGTGTCCAGCTTGTTGACCGAGCCCGATGCGTTGAACACCAGCTCGGCGATGCCGTTATCGAGCCAGTGCAGTTGTAATGTTTCGCCTTGGTAGAGCATGTCTATCTCCTGAATCAGCGTATGATCTGGTATGACCAGATGTTGAGGAGTGTGGTTTTTATGTTAAAAATATGCAAATGAGAGATTGCATATTTGCTGGCCTGATCACATCTCGCCAAGTTAGTTTTTTGATTTAAAACGAAGTTATATTTTATGTGCTATCGGCATTTGCTGGAGTTTGTCGGCCCTCATACACTTGCCTGCAGCGATTTATCATTCAGACGAGGTTAAGCATGAATAAGGCGGCTTGTGTTAAACGCAGCGGCTTATGGAGCATTCCCGCCAGAACCATGACGCTGGCGTGTCTGTTGGTGTTTATGGCGCAGATGGCGACGACCGTGTACCTGCCTTCGCTGCCGACGGTGATGCGCGAGTTGGCAATGAGCCGGCGCGCCACCGAGCTGTCCATTTCGATCTTCGTCATCGGCGCTGCCTTGCCGGTGCTGTTCTGGGGCGCGGCTGCCGATCGCTTTGGCCGCCGAGCGCCGCTGACGCTTTCCCTGCTGCTTTTCATTGGCTGCAGCGGGCTGTTGGCGTTGTGCAGCAACGGCGCCCAGCTGCTGGCGCTGCGCGCGCTGCAGGGTGTGGGCGCCGGTGGCGCGGCGATCATTGCACGTATCATCGTGCGGGATAACTGGAGCGGTGACGAGCTGGCGCGGCGGCTGTCGGTGCTCTCTATCGCTTTTATCACCGCGCTGGGCGGCGGTCAGTTCGTCGGCGGCCTGCTCAGCCAATATTCGCACTGGCAGATGGGCTTCGTCTTGATGGGAGCCACCGGTTTGGCCATTCTGGCGCTGATGGCGACGCTGCCGCTGGAGGCGGGGCGCGATCGCGGGCCTCGCCCGGCGATGACGGCTACCTACTTCGCCATCCTGCGGCGGCCGGGATTTTTTTGGCCGGCCTGCGTCGGCGGGCTGGGTTTCGCCACCACGGTGACGCTGCAGGAGGTGAGCCCGTTCGTCATGCAACAGGGTTTTGGTCTCAACGTCACGGCGTTCGGCGCGCTGGGCTTGGTGATCGGCATCGCCTACTTTAGCGGCGCGTTGACGGTGAACCGTACGGTGGCGCGCGTCGGCGGGAAAAAACTGATGCAAACCGGCAGCGGCATCGTGGCTCTGGCGACGGTGGCGATCCTGATATTGTGGTGGAGTGAAATTCTGGCCGGCCTTTCCGGTATGGTGCTGTTCATCGCGCTGTATTGCCTGACCATTTTTGGCCAGGCGGTGTTGTTTCCCAACAGCATGGCGATGGCGGTCAGCGACGCCAAAGAGTACGGTGCCTATGCGATGGCGCTGTGCGGCTTTCTGCAGCAGTGTCTGGCGGGCGTCGCCGCGGCTGGCGCGGTGTTGTTGGAGCACCATGGCCTGTGGGCGCTGGCGATAGCGTTGCTCGGCCTGGCCGGCTGGTTAATGGTTAAACTGCGGATGTAACGGCATTTGCAGGGAATTGCGAGCTGCTCCGCATGCCCAACGCGATGAGGTTGGTGCGTAGGAGCGCTGTGTTAAGATGGCTTCTTTCGTGCTAAGGCATAAGGGTACTGTGATGGAAACGCTGGCTTCTTTGTATAACGACCACCTGGCAGAGTTGCAAAAACGCGCACGTGAAGTGCTGGAGCGCAACAAGTTGGATGCGCTGCTGATTCACTCCGGGGAACTGCAAAAGGTATTTTTGGACGACCATAGCTATCCGTTCAAAGTGAACGCGCATTTCAAAGCCTGGGTGCCGGTGACGTCGGTGCCGAACTGTTGGCTGTGGATCGACGGCGTCAACAAGCCGAAGCTGTGGTTCTATTCTCCGGTCGACTATTGGCACAGCGTAGAGCCGCTGCCGGACAGTTTCTGGACCAAGTCCCTCGAATTGATGCCGCTGGCCAACGCCGACGCCATCGCCCAGCAGCTGCCGCCGCAGCGCGAGCGTGTCGGCTATATCGGTTATGCGCAACAGCGCGCCCGCGATCTCGGCATCCCTTCTGAGAACATCAACCCGAAAGCGGTGTTGAACTACCTGGATTTCCACCGTTCGATCAAAACCGGCTATGAGTTGGCCTGCATGCGCGAAGCGCAGAAAACGGCGGTAACCGGCCATCGTGCGGCGCATGAGGCCTTCCTCTCCGGCATGAGCGAGTTCGACATCAACCTGGCCTACCTGACGGCGACCGGCCACCGTGATACCGATGTGCCTTACGACAACATCGTGGCGCTGAATGAACACGCTTCGGTACTGCATTACACCAAGCTGGATCATCAGCCGCCGGCCGAATCCCTGAGTTTCCTGATCGACGCTGGTGCAGAATATAACGGCTACGCCGCCGATCTGACCCGCACCTACGCGGCGCAAAGCGGCAGTGAGTTCGCCCACCTGGTGAAAGATCTCAACGCTGAACAGCTGGCGCTGATCGAGACCATCAAGACCGGCGTGCGCTATACCGACTACCATGTGCAGATGCACCAGCGCATCGCCAAGCTGCTCAAGAATCACAAGTTGGTGAACGGCCTCAGCGAAGAGGCGATGGTGGAAACGGGCATCACCACGCCGTTCCTGCCGCACGGGCTGGGCCATCCGTTGGGCCTGCAGGTGCACGATGCCGCCGGCTTTATGCAGGACGAGCAAGGCACCCATCTGGCGGCGCCGTCCAAGTATCCGTTCCTGCGTTGCACCCGCGTGTTGCAGCCGGGCATGGTGTTGACCATCGAGCCGGGTCTGTACTTCATCGAATCGCTGTTGGCGCCGTGGCGCAGCGGTGAGTTCAAGCAGCACTTCGCCTGGGATCGCATCGATGCGCTGAAGCCGTATGGCGGCATCCGTATCGAAGACAACATCGTGATCCACGAAAAGCGCATTGAGAACATGACGCGCGATCTGAACCTGGCCTGATGCGGCCGTACCCGATACCGGCGGAAGCAACCAGCTTTACCGAAGAAATAAAGAAGAGCTGTTTTATCACCCTGCTGGCGCCGACCAGCGGGGTAGCGGCGGCAAAGGCGTTTATTCAGCAGGTGCGCGACGAACATCCGGCGGCGCGGCACCACTGTTGGGCTTTCGTTGCCGGCAGCCCCGATGACTCGCAGCAGCTGGGGTTTTCCGACGACGGAGAACCGTCGGGTACCGCCGGCAAACCGATCCTTGCGCAGCTGATGGGCAGCGGTATCGGCGAAGTGACCGCCGTGGTCGTTCGTTACTACGGCGGCGTCAAGTTGGGCACTGGCGGGCTGGTGAAAGCCTATGGCAACGGTGTTCAACAGGCGTTGAAGCAGTTGGCGTTGGCACAAAAGGTGCCGGAAGCCGAATATATCTTGCAGTGCGACTATGCGCAGTTGGCGTTGGTGGAGAACTTGCTGCAGCAAACTGCAGGTCGGATCCTACAGGGCGAATACGGCGCCGCCGTCGTACTGCACCTGGCGTTGCCGGCCACCGAGGTCGAGCTGTTTGGAAATAAATTGCGTGATCTCAGTCGCGGTAATTTGCAATTAACCCCCATTTCGCAATAATTCCTCCCAATTGAATTGTTAAGGATCGTGCTGAAATGCATTTTCGCGCCATAACCCGTATCGTTGGTCTGCTGGTCATCCTGTTCTCCGGGACGATGTTTATTCCCGGCCTGGTGGCATTGATTTACCGCGATGGGGCGGGGCGTGCATTCAGCCAAACCTTCTTCGTGGCGCTGACCATCGGCCTGATGCTGTGGTGGCCGAACCGCAAACAGAAACACGAGCTGAAGCCCCGGGAAGGCTTCCTGATCGTCGTGCTGTTCTGGACCGTGCTGGGCAGCGTGGGGGCATTGCCGTTCCTGTTTTCGGAACGGCCCAACTTGTCACTGACCGACGCCTTCTTTGAATCCTTCTCGGGATTGACGACCACCGGTGCGACGACGCTGGTGGGATTGGACTCGCTGCCGAAGGCCATTCTGTTCTATCGCCAGATGCTGCAATGGATGGGCGGTATGGGGATCATCGTATTGGCGGTGGCGATACTGCCGATACTCGGCGTCGGCGGCATGCAGCTGTATCGGGCGGAAATGCCCGGGCCGCTGAAAGACAACAAGATGCGTCCACGCATCGCCGAAACCGCCAAAACCCTCTGGCTAATCTATGTATTGCTGACCGTTGCCTGTGCGCTGGCGCTCTGGGGCGCCGGGATGTCGGTATTCGACGCTATCGGCCACAGTTTCTCGACCATCGCCATCGGCGGTTTTTCTACTCACGACGCCAGTATCGGTTATTACGCCAGTCCGACCATCAACACCATCATCGCCGTGTTCCTGCTGATTTCCGGCTGTAACTACGGCCTGCACTTCGCTTTGCTAAGCGGCCGCAGTCTGAAGGTGTATGGGCGCGATCCTGAATTCCGCATGTTCATCTTCGTCCAGTTGACGTTGGTGGTGGTATGCACGTTGGTGCTCTGGGGGCATGGCGTCTATAAGAGCGGTATGGAAACGCTCAATCAGGCGTTCTTCCAGGTGGTATCGATGGCGACCACGGCCGGTTTTACGACCGACAGCATCGCCAAGTGGCCGCTGTTTCTGCCTATGTTGTTGCTGTGCTCGGCGTTCATCGGCGGTTGCGCCGGCTCGACCGGCGGTGGCCTGAAGGTGATTCGTATCCTGCTTCTGTACCTGCAGGGCTCGCGTGAGTTGAAAAGGTTAGTGCACCCCAACGCGGTCTATACCATCAAATTGGGCAACCGTGCGCTACCGGAACGCATTCTGGAGGCGGTATGGGGATTCTTCTCTGCCTATGCGCTGGTGTTTATCGTCAGCATGCTGGCGATCATTGCCACCGGCGTTGACGATTTTTCCGCGTTCGCCGCAGTGACGGCAACGCTCAATAACCTCGGCCCCGGCCTGGGCGTAGTGGCGGATAACTTCACCACGATGCCAGCGGCGGCCAAGTGGATCCTGGTGGTGACGATGCTGTTCGGGCGCCTGGAAGTGTTCACATTGCTGGTGCTGTTCACGCCAACCTTCTGGCGTGAGTGAGTCTGATATAAGGAGTACGCCATGAAGGCATTGATACTTTATTCGAGCCGTGACGGGCAAACACGCGCTATCGCTTCTTATATAGCAAGCAAGCTGCAGGACACGCTGCGTTGTGAGGTGATCGATCTGCTGCAGGCGGAACAGGTCGATCTTAGTCAGTATCAGCAGGTGATGATCGGCGCTTCTATCCGTTACGGGCACTTTAACCCGGCGCTGGATAAATTCGTCAAGCGTCATGCCGAGCAACTGAATCGAATGCCGAGCGCGTTCTTTGCCGTGAACCTGACCGCGCGTAAACCGGAAAAGCGCTCGCCGCAAACCAACGCTTATACTCGCAAGTTCCTGCTGGCCTCGCCGTGGCAGCCAAAACAGTGCGCGGTGTTTGCCGGCGCATTGCGTTATCCGCACTATCGCTGGTTCGACCGCATCATGATTCAATTTATTATGCGTATGACGGGCGGTGAAACGGATACCAGTAAGGAAGTGGAGTACACCGATTGGCAGCAGGTCGACCGTTTCGCCCAGGAATTTAGCCAGATCCAGTACGAAAAGTGACAAAAATGCGGGTTTGGCCAGCGTTTTGCCGAAAAAAGCCGCGCTTGAAAAGTTTTTTGCAATTAGGGGT
>NZ_KV792466.1:0-95291 GCF_001808215.1 Serratia sp. HMSC15F11 | reverse complement strand
CTGCGCGCGCAGGAAGTGAGCCTGTCCAGCCCGCAGGAAGTGGTGTTTATGAAGCAACAGGCGACACGATACCAGACCAACGAAGAGGAGCACTCCTCCTAGTCCCCCTAAGGCGGCGGGCCGTTACGCGACGGCCCGCCGAACGCGGCTAGTACATCGACGGCTCCACCGATTGCGAGCAGTCGCTGTTGGCGCTGGATTTGGTGCAGGTATAAGGCTCATTCGGCGATGCCGACGGCGCATTCGACGGGCCGCCGCCGCCGATACACCCACTCAGCATCAGCATCAAAAACACGAGAATTATTTTCTTCATCTCACCGTCCTCCATTGCGATTCCTCCCTTAAGTATATGTCGGGAAAGCGAACGGCACCGCTCGCCGGGGCGATATATACTCCTTTGATGCCTTGTTGGCGCACAACGTCGGCGAATGAGGAGGAAAAGATGCAAACCGACGACGAGTTGACCCGCTTTGCCGCGCAGGGCGCGCCGCCGTTGCTGCCCACGTCCAGGCAGGGGTTTGTCGAACATGACGGGGCGCGCATCTGGTATGCCGCCTATGGCGCGGCGCCGACGGTGATCCTGCTGCATGGCGGCCTGGGCCACAGCGGCAACTGGGGGTATCAGCTGCCGGCGCTGCTGGCCGCCGGGTATGGCGTGCTGGTCATCGACAGCCGTGGGCACGGGCGCAGTACGCGCGACGCCCGGCCTTACCGTTACGATCGCATGGCCGATGATCTGTTGGCGGTGATGGACGCGTTGCGAATCCCGCACGCCGCGCTGGCGGGCTGGAGCGACGGCGCCTGTGTCGCGCTTATCGCCGCCCATCGGGCGCCGCAGCGGGTGGACGGCGTCTTTTTCTTCGGCTGCAATATGGATCCCAGCGGCGTTAAACCGCCGGCCGCCAATCCGATCGTCGAGCGCTGCTTCGCGCGCCACGTGCAGGACTATGCCGCGCTGTCGCCGACGCCGCAGGAGTTCGATGAATTTGTCGCCGCCGTGAGCCTGATGATGAGCAGCCAGCCGAACTACACCGCGCAGGAATTGGCGGCCATTCGTGTGCCGGTGACGGTCGTTCACAGCGAACACGATGAGTTTATCCGCGCCGAACATGCTGCCTACCTGAGCGGCAGCATCCCCGGCGCCCGTCTGGTGACGCTGCCGGGCGTCAGCCACTTCGCGCCGCTGCAGCGGCCGGCATTGTTCAACCGCGCGCTGTTGGATTTTCTCGTCGATGTGATGCCGCCGCCTGCGCGCTGACGTGCGCTGTTCTATGCTGGAGACGGGGCATTTTTACATCATCGAAGAGGACAACATGAGCGAAAGCATTGTGGTCAGGCCGCTGGAAGCGCGGGACTACGCCGCCTGGCTGGCGCTGTGGCAAGGGTATAACGCATTTTACGGCCGTGAGGGGGCAACGGCACTGCCGGATGAGGTGACGCAGACCACCTGGCGGCGCTTTTTCGACGCCTACGAACCGATGTTTGCGCTGATCGCGGAGCATCAGGGGCAGGTGGTCGGGTTGACGCACTATCTCCTGCACCGCAGCACCATCCAGCTGCAACCTAACTGTTATCTGCAGGATTTGTTCACTGCGGAGACGGTGCGCGGCAAAGGCGTGGCGAGGGCGCTGATCGCGGCGGTTTATGAGCGTGCGCGGGAGCTGGGGTTGCCGCGCGTTTACTGGAATACCCACGAAACCAACCAGACCGCCATGCGGCTGTATGACAAAGTGGCGGAACGCCCCGGTTTTGTGATGTACCGCAAGGTGCTTTGACGCCTGGCGAAAAGAAAACGGGCGCCAAACGGCGCCCGGAGAGAGCGGCTTAAAAATCGACCGTCGCCTGGAGGCTGAGGCTGCGCGGTTCGCCTTCAATCACGCGCAGGTTACCGGCGCTGGAGGCATAGTATTCGCGGTTAAACAGGTTTTTCACATTCAGTTTCAGCTGGGTATGTTTGCCAAGCAGCTTGCTGTCCCAGGCGACAAAGGCATCCGCCACGGTATAGGCCGGCATGGTGAAACTGTTCTCCGGATCGCCGGCGCGGCGGCCGACATAGCGTGCGCCGCCGCCGACGCGCACCTCGCCGGGCACCACCGGCAGCGTCATGCGGTGGCTGAGGTACAGGCCGCCCATGTTGGTCGGGGCGTTGACCAGCCGGTTGCCGACGTTGGTCGGGTTGAGGTTGTCTTCGACGATCTCGGTTTTGTCGTAGCTGTAGTTGGCGGTGAGATCCCAGTTGCGCGCCACTTCGCCGTTCAACTCCAGTTCGACGCCGGTGGAACGCGCTTTGGGAATGCTGCGGGTCACGCCGTTGATAAAGATCGACATATTGCTTTCATCGATACGATAGAGCGCCAGCGTGGCGTCGAACGCCGGGGCGATCTGCCATTTGCCGCCCACCTCATAGGTGGTGCCGGTTTCCGGCGTGGCGACGTTGCCGTTATCGTCGATGGCGGTGGACGGCGTGAAGGAACGGCTGTAGTTACCGTACAGAGACAGGTTCGGCGTCAGCTTATACACCAGCCCCGCCTGCGGCAAAAACTGATCGTCTTTGTCATTGAGCGCATTTTTCGGCTTCTGGAAACCGTTGCTGTTGTTCTGGTAATACGACTGATAGCGCGCGCCCAGCACCGCGATCCATTGATCGGTGAGATGAATGCTGTCCTTGGCGTACAGGGAACGGCTGAACAGCGTGGCGCGCAGGTTGCTTGACGCGTCGCTGTAGGTGGTGCTGTCGGTGACCGGCGTTTCGCCATACGCCGGATCGTACATGTTGAAGGTCTTCGAGACCTTGCCGCGGTAGGAATAGGCCTTGTAAGTCTGGTTCTTCTCGTAGTCCACGCCCAGCAGCAGATCGTGTTGCATGCCGAACACCTCCGGCGAACCGGTCAGATCCCAGGAATAATAATCGGTCTGGTGATTGAAGCCGCGGTTGGCGTCGGCGCGGCGCGAGACGATGCCGGTCGTGGTGTCGACCGCGGTGGCGCGCACTTCGTTGCTGTCGTAACGGCGCTGTAGCCAGGCGTAGTTGAGGCGGGTGGTCCAGATCGGATCCAGCGCATATTCATAATGGGCGTTCAGGCGTTTGTTCTTGCCCCAGGCGCGGTTGGCGTAGTCATCCAGCCGGCGGTTATAGGGCACGTCGACCGGTTTGCCGTCGATAAACGCGGTGCCGCGATCGTAAGGAATGTCGTACTTGTATTCGCTGTAGGCGATGTTAAAGGAAGCCTGGTCGCCGAACCAGCTGAGTGAAGGCGCGATCAGCGTGTGTTCGTCGCTGCCGAAGTTGCGCCAGTAATCCTCGTGCTGGCGCTCGGCGATCAGGCGAAAGGCGAAGCCGCCGCCCAGCGGGCCGGTCACATCGACGCTGCCGCTGCCGCCGCCGAAGCTGTTGGTGGCGCCGCTAATGCGGGTGTTCCAGTCATACTGCGGTTTTTTGCTGATCAGGTTGATGACGCCGCCGGGGCTGAGGATGCCATACAGCAGCGAAGCGGAACCTTTCAGGACCTCGACGCGATCGGTGGTGGCGTCCATGCTCAGCCCCTGGTTGCTGCGCACGCCGTCGATGAACACCGAACCGTCGGAGTTAACCCCAAAGCCGCGTTTGACGAAGCCATCCTCGGTGCCGCCGAGCGTGTTGCCCTGGGTGACGCCGCTGACGAATTTCATCGCGTCATTGACGCTTTTGACCTGGAAGTCGTCAATCACCTGCGAGGTAACGACGCTGACCGATTGCGGCAGTTCACCGATTGGCGCGGCGGTTTTGCTGCCGGTTGAGGCGGTATCGGCGCTATAGCTGCCGGCAGGCAGGGCGGTGGCGGTCACTGTGATGGCGTCTTCCTTTTTTGCGTCGGGCGCGGCGGCGATCGCCAGAGCGGGGAACAGGCCGGCAAGCAGGGGCAGCGTACGCAGAACGTGATTTTTATTTCTTTTATTGGGGTGGCGAAGAACTGACTGGTGCATATCATTCCATGGTGAATTATAAATAATAACGATTATCATTATAATTATTATTTACTTGGCTTGGATAGAGGGCAAAGGAGAGATCCGCGCATTGCCCGATTTTATTTTGTCATCAAAGAAAAAGACGGTGGTTTTAGCGGTAAAAATCCGACGAGTTGACCATAATGATCAAGACGGTCGGGATGCCTTGGCAGTTTCTGCGCCAGGTGGGTGAGTATCGTCAATATATTGATACACAAATATATTTTTCCTTGATGAATAAACAGGTGTCCAGGCCGGCAAAACTGGCAATAATAGGCGGGTCGGCCGTTTATCTTCTCCTCATCGCCGACGGTTGTGACACGCAAAGACTGTCACCTTACGCTAGCGGAAGTCTCTGGATCCAAGATGCAAACCACCTCGTTGTCCGATACCCGGAAAATCTGGCCCGCGCTCATTATTTTTTTACTGGTGTTCACTCTGTGTCTGCTGGGCATCGTGAGCCGTCCCGGCAGCTTTCTGGCGCTATTCTGGCCGGCTAACGCCGTGCTGCTGGCCGTTTTGGTGCGCCGCCCGCAGTGGGCGACGCGCGCCGGCTGGGGAATGGCGGTGCTGGGCTACCTGGCGGCGGATCTGTTGACCGGCAGCGCGTTGGAGAAAGCGCTGCTGCTGAACGCCGCCAATCTGGCCGGCGTGGTGGTGGGCTATCTGCTGTTCATGCGGCTGTCGCCGCCGGCGCGCATGTTGCAACGCGGTGCGTCCAGCATGTATCTGTTCGGTATCTGCCTGGCCGCCGCCGCCGCTACCGGCTTGGTGGGGGCCGCTGCCTCGCAGTGGCTGTTCGGCAGGCCCTATTTGACCTCGCTGGCGCTGTGGTTCTCATCTGAATTCACCAACTACGTCACGCTGATGCCGTTCATTCTGGTGTTTCCCGCCGATTGGCGACATCGCCTGCGCGCGGCCTGCGCCATGTTGATACAGCGCAGCCAATGGCCGCAGGCGGGGGGGAAACTGGCGGTGTTGGCGCTGCTGGCGCTGGCGGCGGTCTGCAGCGTGCTGATCGGCGGCCCCGGCGCGGTGATCTTCCCGATGCCGGTGCTGCTGTGGCTGGCGATGTCCTTTTCGCTGTTCAGCACCATGATCGCGGTGCTGGTTTACGTGCTGTGGTGCCATCTGGCGATCGATTTCGGGTTGCTTAGCACCACGCTCGACATGAAGGTGCTGCAGAACGCGGTATCCATGCGCCTGGGCATCGCGCTGCTGGCGCTGGGGCCGATCGCCGTCGCCAGCATGAACTATGCGCGCAACGCGTTGTTGCGCACGCTGGAGCACGTGGCGAATCACGATGCGTTGACCCACGTGCTGACGCGCAATGCGTTTATGCAGCGCGGCGAGCGGGTGATCGATCAGAAAGGCGAGCTGGTGTGCGTCATGATGCTCGACATCGACTATTTCAAATCGATCAATGACCGTTTCGGCCACGCCGGTGGCGATCAGGCACTGATGGCGTTTACCCGTGCGATCGCCGCCGATCTGAACGTCAACGATCTGTTCGGCCGCATGGGCGGCGAAGAGTTTGCCATCGTCTCGACGCTCGGCCAGCCGCAGCAGGGGTTGCAGCTGGCCGAACGGCTGCGGCAACGCATTGAGGCGGAATCGATCACCATGCCGGCCGGCCATCCGCTGCAGATCACCGTCAGCATCGGCATGGTGACCTGCCCGGGCGGTTCCGGCCATAGCCTGGCCGACCTGCTCAAACTGGCGGATCTGGCGGTATACAAAGCGAAAAATGCCGGCCGTAACCGGGTCGCCACGCCGGAATCTTACCCGCCGAACGATCCGGACCGCTGAACTTCCGATCCGGGCCGCGCGCCCGCCGTCTAAACTGGTAGGGGGCACGGGCAACGTCCGCCCGTGCTGAACCGACTGTCCTTAATCAGACAAGAGGATACCAGGATGAAATACGTAGACGGGTTTGTGGTGGCGGTGCCGGCCGCCAACAAGGAGGCTTATCACCGGCTGGCGGCCGCTGCAGCGCCGTTGTTCAAAGAGTTTGGCGCCACGCGCATCGTGGAGTGTTGGGGCGATGACGTGCCCGACGGCAAACTCACCGACTTTCGCGGCGCGGTGAAGGCGCAGGAGGGCGAAGTGGTGGTGTTCAGCTGGATAGAGTACCCCTCCAAGGCGGTGCGCGATGCCGCCAACCAGAAAATGATGAACGATCCGCGCATGAAGGCGCTGGGTGAAATGCCGTTTGACGGCAAACGCATGATCTTTGGCGGGTTCGCGCCGATCCTCGATGCCTGAAGGAGGCGCCGATGGCCAGAATTACGCAACATCTGTGGTTTGAAAAAGACATGGAGGCGGCGCTGAATTGCTACGTCGCGCTGATCCCCGGTTCGTCCGTGAACTGGTTTTCCGTTCTGCCGGCGGATACGCCGAGCGGCCCGGCCGGCAGCGTGAAGCTGGCCTCCTTCACCTTGGGCGACCAGCGCTATGCGGCGATCGAGGCCGGGCCGTTGGATCCGTTCAATCACAGCTTTTCCGTGATGGTGGAATGCGACGATCAGGCGGAGGTTGACCGGCTGTGGGATGCGTTGAGCGAGGGCGGCGAAGCGGAACAGTGCGGCTGGCTGCGCGATCGCTGGGGGTTGTGCTGGCAGATCGTGCCGCGGCGCCTGACCGAGTTGATGAACGACCCCGACGCCGCGCGCGTGCGACGGGTCACGGAAGCGATGCTGCTGATGGGCAGAATCGACATCGCCGGCCTGGAAGCGGCGGCGCGGGGCTAGCGGAAAGAGAACGAGGGAGAGAAAGAATGCATCGAGAGCGGCACAGTTTGAACGCATCGGCTGGCTGCGGGCGGCGGTGCTCGGCGCCAACGACGGCATCGTCTCAACGGCCAGCCTGCTGCTGGGCGTGGCGGCGGCCAGCGCCTCGCATTCCGCGCTGATGATCGCCGGCGTCGCCGGGTGGGTGGCGGGCGCGATGTCGATGGCCACCGGCGAGTACGTGTCGGTGTCGTCGCAGGCGGACACCGAAAAGGCCGCGCTGGCCGAGGAACAGGCGGAGCTGCTCGAAGACTATCCGGGGGAGTTCCGCGAACTGACGTCTATCTACGTGCATCGCGGGCTGGATCCGGCGCTGGCCCGGCAGGTAGCGGAAAAGCTGATGGCGCATGATGCGCTGGAGGCCCACGCGCGCGACGAACTGGGCATTTCCGCCGCCACGCGCGCCCGGCCGCTGCAAGCCGCGTTGGCATCGGCCCTCAGTTTCTCTCTCGGCGCGCTGTTGCCGCTGCTGGTGGCGCTGTGGGTGCCGGTTGCCTGGACACGTCCGGCGCTGGTGGCATCGGCGCTGATTTCCCTCGGCATTCTCGGCGGCATCGCTGCGAAAACCGGCGGTGCGCCGATCTTGCCGGGCGTGGCGCGTATCCTGATCTGGAGCGCCCTGGCGATGGCGGTTTCCTCCGGCGTCGGCATGCTGTTTGGCGTCGCGGCCGGCTAGCGCCGCGCTTGCATCAATCTGCTGCACCTCAAGTTCAGTATTTATCATTTGTCAGCCGCCGGCGTTCACGGCATGGTGACGGCAACGCCAAATCAGTCAGGGACATTTATGCAAAAATCACAGATTCAACCGTGGGTTGCGCAGCATCCGCTGTTGCAACGAATGGTCGCCCTCGAGCCTATCACCTGGTTCAATCCGCGTGCGACAACGCTGGCCGCAGGCTTGCCCCATGTCGGCCTGACCGCCGCCGACGTCGCCGCAGCGGAGCAGCGCCTGGCGCGCTTCGCGCCTTATCTCGCCGCGGCCTTTCCCGAAACCCAGCCCACTGGGGGGATCATCGAATCCGAGCTGGTGGCGATCCCCGCCATGCAGCAGGCGTTGGATCGGCGCTATGGGCTGCAACTTGGCGGGAAGCTGCTGCTGAAAAAGGACAGCCATCTGCCGATCTCCGGCTCAATCAAGGCGCGCGGCGGCATCTACGAGGTGCTGACGCACGCGGAAACGCTGGCGCTGGAGGCGGGGCTGCTGCAGACCGGCGACGACTATACCCGGCTGTTTTCCGACGAGTTTCGTCAGTTCTTCAGCCAGTACCGCATCGCCGTCGGATCGACCGGCAATCTGGGATTATCCATCGGCATCATCAGCGCCCGGCTGGGGTTTGACGTCAGCGTGCACATGTCGGCGGATGCGCGGGCGTGGAAGAAGCAAAAGCTGCGCGAAAACGGCGTCACGGTGGTGGAGTACGCCGAAGATTACGGCGTGGCGGTCGAGCAGGGGCGCAAGCAGGCGGCGAACGATCCGCGTTGTTTCTTTATCGATGATGAAAACTCGCAAACTCTGTTCCTCGGCTACGCGGTGGCCGGCGGCCGCCTGAAGCGGCAGTTCGCCGAGCAGGGCATCGTGGTGGACGCGCAGCACCCGCTGTTCGTGTATCTGCCGTGCGGCGTCGGCGGCGGGCCGGGCGGCGTGGCGTTTGGCCTCAAGCTGGCGTTCTGCGATCACGTTCACTGTATTTTCGCCGAACCGACCCATTCGCCCTGCATGCTGCTCGGCGTCTACAGCGGGCTGCATGACGGCATTGCGGTGCAAGATCTCGGCATCGACAACCGCACCGCGGCGGATGGGCTGGCGGTGGGGCGCGCCTCCGGCTTTGTCGGCCGGGCGATGGAGCGCCTGCTGAGCGCGTTTTACACCCTGAGCGATGAAGAGATGTTTGCGCTGCTCGGGCTGTTGGACAAGCACGAGCATCTTCAGCTGGAGCCGTCCGCGCTGGCCGGCATGGCCGGGCCGTGGCGCGTTGCAGCCCATGCGAAGGCGCTCAGCGAGCAAGGCATCAACGCCGAGAGTCTGGCGCAGGCGACGCACCTGGTATGGGCGACCGGTGGCGGCATGGTGCCGCCGGCGGAAATGGCGAAGTATCTCGCCGCCGGGCAGGCGGCGGAATAAGGCGCAGTAAAAAGGGGCGAAAATCGCCCCTGATTGCCTGCCGTGCGGTTACAGCTGTTCGCCGTTGCTGGCGATCACCCGGCGGTACCAGTCGAAGCTCTTCTTGCGTGAACGCTCGAGCGTGCCGGTGCCGTCGTCATGCTTGTCGACGTAGATGAAGCCGTAGCGTTTGCTGTACTCGCCGGTGGTGAACGATACGCAGTCGATGCAGCCCCACGGCGTATAGCCGATCAGGTCTACGCCGTCTTCAATCACCGCTTTCTTCATCTCTTCGATATGGGCGCGCAGATAGTCGATGCGATAGTCATCGTTGATCCGGCCGTCCGCTTCCACCTTGTCGAAGGCACCGAAGCCGTTCTCCACGATAAACAGCGGCTTCTGGTAGCGTTCATACAGCACGTTCAGCGAATAGCGCAGCCCGACCGGATCGATCTGCCAGCCCCAGTCGGAGGCTTTGACGTGCGGGTTAGGCACGTTGCCCGGGAAGCCGAACATGCCGTCACTGCCGTCCACCGCGTTAGCCTGCAGGGCGTTGCTCATGTAATAGCTGAAGCCGATGTAGTCGGTGCAGCCCTCGCGCAGGATCTGCGCGTCCTGCGGCTGCATCTCGATCTTCAGCCCTTTGCGTTCCCAATCGCGCAGCAGGTAGCTTGGGTAGTAGCCGCGCATCTGCACGTCGGTATACAGATAGCGTTGGTGCATCGCCTCGACGGCGTACATCACGTCGTCCGGCTTGCAGGAATACGGGTAGAACGGCACGCAGGCCAGCATGCAGCCGATCTTGAATTCCGGGTTGATCTGATGGCCGAGTTTGACCACCTGCGCGCTGGCGACGAACTGGTGGTGCAGCACCTGGTACAGCGCCTGTTCCGGATTGTCTTCCTGGGTGTAGTCCACGCCGGAGCAGCAGTAGCCGAACAGCGGATAGCGGTAGTTGCTCTGGTTATTGATCTCGTTGAAGGTCATCCAGTACTTCACTTTTTCGCGGTAGCGGCGCATCACCACCTCGCTGAAGCGCACGAAGAACTCCACCACCCGGCGATTTTTCCAGCCGCCGTAGGCCTTCACCAGATGGTAAGGCATTTCGAAGTGGGACAGGGTGATCACCGGCTGGATGCCGTATTTCAGCAGTTCGTCGAACAGATCGTCGTAAAACTGCAGGCCGGCCTCGTTCGGCGTCGCTTCGTCGCCGTTCGGGAAGATGCGCGTCCAGGCGATCGAGGTGCGGAAGCATTTGAAGCCCATCTCGGCGAACAGCGCCACGTCCTGCTTATAGCGGCCGTAGAAATCCACCGCTTCGTGGTTAGGGTAGCGATAGCCGTCGAGCACGCCGTCGGTCATCACGCGATCCACGCCGTGCGAGCCGCCGGACAGCACGTCGGCGATGCTGGGCCCTTTGCCGCCCCGATCCCAACCGCCTTCAACCTGGTGCGCGGCGACCGCGCCCCCCCACAGAAAATCCTTCGGCAACTGTTTCATCGTCAATGTCTCATCGGTTTATTTAATGAAGGGTAATAACGCTGCGTTGGGAATAGAGTAGCAAGACCGAAAGAAATGTCACGATATAACAAATCACCGTGGAAAGTGATTTGTCACAATAAAAAAACAGCCTGTTTTATTTTGCCGAATTAATATGCCCGAGCCGTTTACCGATGGTTTCAATAATGTAAAGCACGGGGATCTGCGTGGTGATATTGTGATGCCCGCCGATCAAATGCTGCGGAACGTGGTAGGAGAGGTTGAAGTCCGCCAGCCGCGCCAGCGAAGAGGTTTCGTTGTTGGTGATGCTGATGATCTTGCAGTGGTGCAGGCTGAACTGGCTGGCCAGCCGCAGGATCTCTTCGGTTTCGCCGGTGACCGACAGTATGATCGCCACCGCGTTTTTATACATGTCGCTGTTGACGGGATAATAAGGATCGTCGATGTGGGTGCTGAATTTCCCGACGTTGGAAAAGAAACGCGCGCCATATTTCCCCAACGCGCCTGAGGTGCTGATACCGACGAAAATAATCCGCTCGGCGGCGGCGATATGGTGCACCGCCTGATCGATCAGCTGATTAAACTCTTCGTTGCTGACGCTTTTAAAAAAACTGAGGATTTCGCCGATGCCGGAATCGGCCGGCGGCGCATCGGTTTGTTCCAGGTACAGCTTGAAACGGATGCGAAATTCCGAATAGCCGTCACAGCCCATTTTCTTGCAAAACCGCAGCACGGTGGTGGTGGACACGCCGGCGGCCTCGGCCAGCTCGCGGATGGTCATGTACATCACTTGATTCTTGTGTTTGCTGACGTAGGTATAAACCATCAGCTCCAGGGCGTTGAGCTCGGCGATTGCTTTATGGGTAAACATGAGTCGGTCCGGCGGCTGAAAACGGGAAGCTTATCTGCGGGTTAACATAGCAAAATTCACCGCCGCTGGCACTGCCGGGCAAAAAGAAAAGCCGCACCAGTCAGGCGCGGCCCAGGGTTCACGACGAACAAATAAAGCAAAACGTTCCGGAAGACATGCCATGAAAACGCGTTTCATCACACCGGGTTAGCATAGGTCAGCTTACTCCGGCGGCAAAATGCCGGTTTCTGCTTTCTAAAGTGAAAGAACGGCAAAGTTATGGCGCCGCATCCCTGGCGCGTGAGCGTGCCAGCAGCGGCGGCACCACCAGGTACAGGGCGGCGGCCAACGCCCACACCAGGCCGGGCCAGACATCGCGCGTGGCGGCATACAGCGCTGTCGCCACCAGCGGCCCCGCGACGCCGATCAGGCTGCCCATGCTGGCGAGCGTCCCTTGCAGCTCGCCCTGATGATCGTCGTCCACCTTGTGCGCCATCAGCGCCTGCAGCGCGGGCAACGCCATGCCGCCCGCAGCGAAGAACGGCAGCAGGGCGAACGGCACCCAGCCGCGCGTGGCGACAGACAACAGCGCCAGGCCCACGGCGTCGGCGGCCAGGCCGATCAGCAGCGCCTTGCGCTCGCCAAGCCGCGCGACCAGCGGGCCGATGGCAAAGGCCTGCGACAGCGCGTGGCAGGTGCCGTAGCCGGCCAGCGACAGGCCCGCCACCATCATGCTCCAGCCGAAACGATCCTGACCGTATAAAATCCACAGCGTGGCCGGCGCCTGCGAAACCAGCGCCATAACCAGATAAATGCCGGCCAGCGGCAGCAGGCCAGGCTTGCCGTGCAGCCGGCGCAATGACGAGAAGGGATTAAGGCGAATTTTCTCGGCGGCGCGGGGGCGGGATTTACGCGATTCAGGCAGCAGGAAAAACGCCATCACCAGGTTGAGGGTATTCATCATCGCCGCCGCCAGGAAGGGCGCATGCAGATGCCATTCGCCCAGCGATCCGCCGAGCAGCGGCCCGACGATAAAGCCGACGCCGAACACCGCGCCCACCAGGCCGAAACGCCGCGCGCGCTGGCCGGCGGGGGTAATATCGGTGACGTAAGCGGTGGCGACCGCCATGTTGGCGCCGGTGATGCCCGCCAGCAACCGCCCCAGATAGAGCCAGGCCAGCGTCGGCGCGAACGCCATCAGCAGGTAGTCGGCCGCCGCGCCGGCGAGCGAAATCAACAGCACCGGCCGCCGCCCGAAACGATCGCTCAGCGCGCCGAGGATCGGCGAAAACAGAAATTGCATCAACGCATAGGCCGCCAGCAGGGCGCCGTAATGCACGCTGCCGGCATCGAGACCGCCCAGCGAGCGCAACAGCGCCGGCAGAATAGGCATGATCAGACCGATGCCCACCGCATCCAGCAACACCGTCAACAAAATAACCAGCATGGGTTTTTTCAAAATTGTGACTCTAACAGTGATAGAGTATGGAGTATTCCACAGTTACCCTATCAGTGATAGAGAGATGAGCGAAAAAAATACTACGGCGCGTTTAACGCGTGAAACCGTCCTGCGCGGGGCGCTGGCGTTACTGGATGACATCGGCATCGACGCCCTGAGCACCCGTCGCCTGGCGCAGCATCTGGGCGTGCAATCCCCCACGCTCTATTGGCACTTCAAAAACAAGGCCGAGCTGCTGAAGGCGATGGCGGAAACCATCATGTTGGACCACCGCGAAGAGGTGCCCGCCGACATCCCCTGGCAGGCCTGGGTGACCGCCAATGCGATCAATTTCCGCCGCGCGTTGCTGGCTTACCGCGACGGGGCGCGCCTGCACGCCGGCACCCGGCCGCAGGAACCGCAATTCGCCATTATCGAGGCCAAGGTGGCGCTGCTGTGCCGGGCGGGCTTTACGCCGGAACACGCCGTTAATCTACTGTTCGCCGTCGGGCGTTTCGTGGTGGGTTGGGTGCTGGAAGAGCAGCAAATGCAGCCCGACGATGCGCTGAACAAAGCCGATCGCCGGCGCTACCCGCTGCTGTGTGGAGGCTGGGAAAAGCTGCAGGACAAGGGGGCAGACGCGCTGTTCGAAGCCGGCCTCCGGCTGTTGGTCGACGGCGCCGAGGCTGCGTTGGCGAACGCCAATAATCACGGTTAGCAATCATAAAACCGGGCTTATCTATACCGCAATACGAGTATCCGCACATGCGGGTGATCTGCCAGGACGCCGCGCCGATCGTGCGGGCTTCGTGGATGCGCGGCGTTTCGGCGCTGCCCAACGTGTTCGCCCATGAGTCCTGGATCGACGAGCTGGCCTGGCGCGCCGGCGAGGATCCGATCGCGTTTCGTTTGCGCTACCTGAACGATCCGCGTGCGGTGGCCTTGATTGAAGCCCTGATACGGCAGGCGAACTGGCAAGACGGCCCGGCGTCGATCGCCAGGGCCGCTACCTTTACCCGGCGTTTCCCTATACCGCCTTTACCCGCACCCGCGACGACGATCTGCAGGCGCTGTACGCCTACCTGATGTCGCAGCCGCCGGCCACCGATCTGCACTTTCCGTTCAATATCCGCCAGGGCATCTTCGCCTGGAACCTGCTGTTCCTGACGCCGGGCGCGATGCAGGAAGACCCGGCCCAAAGCGCCGCCTGGAACCGCGGCGCTTATCTGGCCGAAGGGCTGGGGCACTGCAGCGCCTGCCACTCGCCGCGCAACGTGCTGTTCGGCGAAAAAACCGGTAGCGACCACCTGGCCGGCGGCGTGGCGGAAGGCTGGACGGCGCCGGCGTTGACCGGCCGCTCGCCTGCGCCACTCGATTGGACGCAGCAGGATCTGGTCGATTTCATGCGTACCGGCTACTCAGCCAACCACGGCGTGGCCGCCGGCCCGATAGCGCCGGTGATCGAAGAAGGGTTGTCCCGCTTGCCGCAGGCCGATCTGCAGGCAATCGCCGTCTATCTGCGCAGCTATCATCCTGAAACGGCGGCGGGCGCGACGGCGGCCGCGTTGAACGCTCAGGCGGAACGGCAGGTGGAGCCCCTGAGCTCGCAAGGCGCGCGGCTGTTTTCCGGCGCCTGCATGGCTTGCCACGCGCAGGAAAAAGGCACGCAGATGGCAGGAGTGCGGCCGTCTCTGGCGCTGAACACCAACCTGTTTGCCGAGGCGCCGGACAACGCCATTCGCGTGGTGCTGGATGGCATACAGCGGCCGGCGAACGCCGAGCTGGGCTATATGCCGGGCTTCCGCCATAACCTGGATGACGCGCAGATCGCCATCCTGCTCAACTATCTGCGGCAGCACTACGCCGGTCAGGCGCCGTGGCCCGATCTGGCGGCGCAGGTCGGCCGCCTGCGAGCAGAAACCGCGCAGAAATAGCCGCAGGGACTGGACAGGCACGCCGCGTTGGCGACAATAGGACCTTTCACATGGACAGAGGCAGTAAAATGAATACGTTAGATGCAATCCGCCAGCGCCGCGCCACCAAGCAGTTCGATACGCAGCACGTGATGACGCTCGAAGAGAAAAAAGCGTTGCTGACTATCGCGCTGCAGGGCGCACCCAGCGCTTTTAACCTGCAGCACTGGCTGCCCGCTGCTGATCGAAGATCGCGCCCAGCGCGAGAAAATTCGCGAGGCGGCGTGGGGGCAGGCGCAGGTGACCGACGCATCGATGCTGGTCGTGCTGTGCGGCGATCTGTCGAGCTGGGAGTCACAGGTAAAAAACGTTTGGGCCGAGGCGGCAGAGCCGGTACAGCAGTTCATGATCCCGGCCGTCGATCAGTATTATCGCGGTAAGCCGCAGGTGCAGCGCGACGAAGTGATGCGCAGCAGCGGCATCTTCGCCCAGACGCTGATGCTGGCGGCCAAGGCGCAGGGCTACGACTCTTGCCCGATGGACGGGTTTGATTTCGACGCCGTGGGCGAAATCATCAACAAACCGGCGCACTATCAGATCGCGCTGATGGTCGCCATCGGTAAGGCGGCGGGGCAACCTTATCCGCGCATCGGCAAACTGCCGTTCGACGACGTGGTAAAAACCGACCGTTTCTGATCTGAACGGTGAATGACAAAAGGGAAGGCTTGCGCCTTCCCTTATTTTTCTGCGACGCACAGTTCGTTCCAGTAGCTGAAACGGATGCGCCGTTGCAGGCGGTGATGCCACATAGAACACTCCTTCTACCCTACACGGTTTAAATAAATAGCACCGCGCCGGGCGCAAGACGAATGCCTTATTGTGCATAGCTTGCCCGCTGGATGGGATTAGCGGTATTTATTGACGTTGGCCACGGCGGAATCTAAAGACGTTACCTTATATTTCCAATAGGTTATTTTATTGGCCTGCGCTGCGCCCACCGCACCGAAATAGGTTTGCCACGCCGTGGCGCTGGTCAACAAATCGCTAAACATCTGCGCCAGCTCGGTCACGCTCCAGACGGTACGGTAGCCTTTCACCGCAGAAGGCGCCGGCGGCGTATGCTGAACATAGCCACCAACCGAATACCGGTTCTCGTAGGCCATAAATACGGTGTAGACCCGTCCGTGCGGCGCCGTATGCTGGTACCAGGGGATCACCACAAAATGGTGGACGGGCGGGCCAATCATGAAATGCCAAACGGCGGTTTCCGAGTTCGCCCCAGAGAACCCCAGCGCGATATTGATATTCTTTTGCATGTCACGGTTATTTTCGATCGCGGTTCCGGCCCCGCTATCGTCCTGCGTTTTGCCATAAACGGCCCGGCTCATTTGGGCGGGGACGCCAGGGCAATTATTTATTGCCATCAGATAATTATTGCTGACGATGGCATTGATTAATGTCTCACCGGTATTGCTCATATTGATATTTTCTCCACACGCAAGGTAAATATTCTAATTATTTTCATGCTTAATAATTAGAATGGATTAAATAGGCTGAGTGGCGGCATCGATAATAAGGTTAGACAAAAAAGACTTTGGCATTCGTTTATGCTCACTTATTTTTCTGTCTCACGACGGCAGGCTCGGCTGCTGCTGAGATTGAATGGCGTTTGTAAAACATCATGCCCGCCGCGGCGCCCAGGATCGCCAGCGAGCCCAGCAGCTGCAGCAGGCTGAGGCGGTGGCCGAACACCGCCCAGTCCACCACGATCGCCACCGCCGGGTAGATGAACGACAGGGCGCCGACCAGGGCCGTGGGGATCTTCTGAATGGCGCCATACAGCAGCGTGGACATCAAACCGGTATGCACCAGGCCGAGGGTTGCCAGCAGCAGCCAGTCTATGGGGGCCGCAGGCGGCGTAGCCAGGCCGGCGAACGGCGCCAGCGCCAACGTGCCGACGGTCAGCTGAATCAACACGATCAGCTGCGGCGGCAGCGCGGCCAGCTGTTTGACGATCGCCGCCGCAATGGCGTACATCAGGGCTGCGCCCAGCGCCAGCGCCACGCCAAGCAGATAGCCATCTCCGCTGCCGCCGTTTTGCCGGCCGGCGACGATCAACACCATCCCCGCGAACGCCAGTAGAAGCCAGCCGATCAGCCGTCAGTTTTTCGCCGAACAGCAGCGCCCCCAGCGCCACCAACATGAACGGCTGAACGTGGTAGGTGACGGTAGCGACAGCGATCGAAGCATGCTTATAGGCGGCAAACAGCAGCGTCCAATTGAGCACCAGGGCGATCCCTCCCAGAATGGCGAAGGCCAGCTGGCGGCGGTTGATCGCGCCCTGTTTCAACTGACCGAGTGCGGCGCAGGTCGCCAGCATGGCCAGCGCGCCGAACGCGCAGCGCCAAAACACCACCGTCGCAGGCGGCTGCCCCAAAACGAGCACCGGCCACCCCACGGTGCCGGAGATGGTCATGGCGAGGATCATTTGCACTGCACCGCGCGTTTTAATTTTCATGTTGTTTCCTTCGTTGCCTGGCCGTACTTGTGGTGAAGCGGCTTAATCATTAAAATGAACAATCGAACATTATGATGAACATTAACACGAACGTTCGTCAAGTCGAACAAATGGATGGTATAGCGAACAGTGAGTGACAATCGGATGCAGAACATCACGCCTATCGGCCTGCTGTCGGCGGCAATCCGCCGCGAGCGGGAGCGGTTGAACCTGTCGGTGACCGAACTGGCGAAGCGTGCGGGCATCGCCAAATCCACGCTGTCGCAGCTGGAAGCCGGCAGCGGTAATCCCAGCCTGGAAACGCTGTGGGCGTTGGCGATGGCGCTGGACGTGCCGGTCAGCCGGCTGATTTCACAGCCGAGCAGGCAGGTGCAAGTGATCCGCGCCCATGAAGGCACGCCGGCGCTGTCGGAGCAGGGCAACTACGCCGCCACGCTGCTGGCGACCTGCCCACCGGGGGCGCAGCGCGACATTTACCGGCTGCGGGTGCAGCCCGGCGAAGCCAAACTTTCCCGGCCGCATCCCCCCGGCACCGTCGAGCATGTGATTATCAGTAGCGGGCGAGCACGCCTCGGGCCGGCGGACCAGCCGCTGGAGCTGAGCGCCGGCGATTACATCAGCTACTCCGCCGATCGCGAGCACGTTTTCGAGGCGCTGGAACCGGAGACCACCGCCGTGATGCTGATCGAACAGGGCTAGCCCCGGCGTTGAAGGTCCGTTTATTGAAAATGATTCTCAATTATATTAGTGTGCCCGCCTGTTTTGACGCCGGGACGGGCGCGTAGCCCGGCATCGCCGTTTATTGCCCTTCAAGGACCGAAGATGAAAATCGCTATTCCTTCACTGCTGTTATTCGCCGGTTTGACGGCAACGCACCCGGCCACCGTGTTAGCCGTTGCACCGCCCGCCGCGGCGGATCAGGGCCAGAACGACACGGCCAACAATGATTTCAGCTTCGTACGCTATCGCGCGGATTACCGCGTCAACGCCAACGCCACCAACGTGAAGACGGAAAGCTACGAAGTGTTGCTGAAGACCAAGGCGGCGGTCGAGAAATTCAGCCAGATCCGCCTGAGCTACAGCGAAAAAATGGAAACGCTGGAGGTGGTCGCCGCCTACACGCTGACCGCCGACGGCCAGCGCCACGACGTGGCGCCCGATCGCATCTATACCCAGGAAAGCTACTCCAGCGCCACGGCGCCGCTGTATGCAGACCGCAAAGTGCGCGTCATCGTGTTCTCCAACCTGGCGCCGGGATCGCGCGTGGTGTATGAGCTGCGCCGCACGCAAAACACCCCGTATTTCCCCGACTATTTCGGCCTGTGGGAGACGTTCAGCGTTTTCGATCAGTTCGACGACGCCGAAGTGACGCTGCAGGCGCCGGCCAAGCTGCCGATGCATATCTTCACGCGCGGCGTGGAAGGCGGGGACCAGCCGCAGATCCGCGACGGGCAGGCGCACTGGCGCTGGCATTATTCGCGCAGCGCGCCGATGAAATCACAAAACTGGGCGGCGGACAGCTGGACCTTCAGCCCGACCATCATGGCCAGCACCTACCGCGAGTGGCCGCAGTTGGCCAAGGCCTACCAGCTGAAGGCCGGCGCGGCGGCGCAGGTGACGCCGGGCATCCAGGCGCTGGCGGACAACATCACCGCCGGCATCAGCGATCGGCGCGAGCAGGCGGAGGCCCTCTATCGCTGGGTGGCGCAAAACATTCGCTACGTGGCGGTGTATCTTGGCAACGGTGGGCTGGAGCCGAATTCGGCGCAGAGCATTCTCGATAACCACTACGGCGACTGTAAGGACCACGTGGTGATCCTGGAGGCGCTGCTCGCCGCCAAAGGCATTGCAAGCTCGCCGGTGCTGATCGGCGTGGACGAAGGCCCGATACTGCCTAAGGTGCCGCTGCTCAGCCGCTTTAACCACGCCATCACCTACGTGCCGGAGTTCAAACTGTACCTGGATTCCACCAATCCGTGGGCGCGGTTCGGGCAACTGCCGGAAGGCGACCTGGGGGCGCCGGTGCTGCTGACGCGCGACGCCAAACTGGCGCGTACGCCGGGCAGTGACGAGCAGCCGGTCAAGAGCGCGCTGAGCGTCAATTTCGTGTTCGACAAAGCGGGCAATCTGCACGGGCAAACCGAGCGTCGGCTGAGCGAAGTGGAAGAGATTGACCTGCGGGGCTACTTCTCGCAGATCAACCGGCAGAACCGGGCGCAGGCCGAAGCGTCGATCATGTCCGCCTCCGGCATCGACGGCAGCGGCGAGGTGGCGATGAACAGCGATCCGCTGGATCTCAAAAAACAGTTCGGTTACCGCTTCCGCTTCAAGGCGGACGACTACGTCGATTTCGGCGTAGTGGGCGGCATGACGCTGCCGAATCCGCCCGGCGGCAAATCGTTCCGCACGCTGTATACCACCACGGCGGCGCCGAGCAACGAAACGCCGTTCTACTGCAGCGCACAGCGCTACGACGAAACCTACCGTCTGCAGCTGCCGGCTAACGTGCCGATCATCGCCATTCCGCAAGACAGACAGTTCCGCAATGCGGCGGGCGACTATCGCGTAGCGTGGCGACGCGACGGGCAACAGGTGATCGTCAATCATCAGCTGCAGGTGAACGCCATTCGCGGCAAGGAAGCGCTGTGCCAGGCGCAGGATTACCCGGCGTTCCGCGAGCTGTTCCAGCAGGTGCGGCGCGGTTTCCGCGGCCAGGTGGTGTACGGCGAATTGGCCAACGGAAAATAAGCTGCTGCCCCGTCGCGCTAAGCGGCGGGGCGCAGGCCTCAATTGAACTCGCCCGCAACCTCGGACCACAGGCTGACGCGGCAGCCGCGCGCGGCGAAAGAGTCCATCTCGCGCTTGATGCCGCTGCTCTCTTGCCAACCCGGCAAGTCGAGCACGATCAACTCATCCATCGCCGCCATGAACAGGGCGTCGATCGGCGCCCACAACTTGCCGATGGCGGTTTTGTCGAGTTCTTGCAAACACAGGTTGATCGGATGCGACATGCTGACCTGGCTAAAAACGGCGCTGCCGGCGCGCACGATAACGGCGGCGACCTCGTTGCAGGCGATAAAGCGTTGCTGCACGACGTTGGCGTCGGCGTGGCTGTAGGGGCAGGCCAAAAATATCTTTCTCATTACCGTTTGCTCTCTCGCCGATTACGCCATCATCGGCGCCGGCGCGGTCAAAAATGATTGCGCAGAGCCGCAAATGCATCGTGCTGGCGGACGAAAACAAGCTGCGCGGACATGCGATGACGTTGGTGGCCAAATGGCCCGAAGTCGATTATCTGGTGACCTCCGACAGCGGCAACGCGTTGGAAGGGCTGATTTTCCCGGCCAACGTCAATGTGTTGGTGGCACAGGTATAAAGGGTTATGAGAAGCCTTTCTCCGGGCCGAGCAACCCGGAGAAGGCCTCCAAACCGCTTTCCTCTAGGCGATGTTGACCTCGCGCACCTCTTTGGATCTCAGCGTTACGCGGATCGGCACCGATTTGTACGAAGGCGTGCCGCTTTCCTCATCGATGTAATGCAGCGGCACCAGCACGTTGGCCTCCGGATAGTAGGCGCCGACCGAACCGGCTGAAATGTTGTAGGCGATCACCGTGATGCCCTCCAGGCGTTGAGTGCAGCCGGGCAGCGCCGTTTCCAGATCGACCACGTCGCCATGCTCCAGCCCCAAACGTTGCAGATCGCTGTCATTCATGAACAAGACGTCGCGCCGGCCGAAGACCCCGCGGTAGCGATCGTCCAGAGCATAGATGGTGGTGTTGTACTGATCGTGGCTGCGCAGCGTGATGAGCCGTAGCGTGTCTTTGTCTGCCGTTGTCTCGTCCTCATGCAGCCCGCTGAATACGGAAAACATCGCCTTGCCCGTCGCCGTCGGCCACTGGCGCTCAGTCGGCGGCAGCGGCATGCGGAAACCGCCGGGTTGACGAATGCGCGCGTTGTAATCGTCGAAGCCGGGGATGGTTTTTTCGATCAAATCGCGGATCACGTCGTAATCTTCGATCAGTTCATCCCAGGGCACCTTGCTGGCGGGCATCACCGCTTTGGCCATGCCGGCCACAATGGCGGGTTCCGAACGCAACAGCTCCGACGCCGGTTTGAGTTTGCCGGACGAGGCGTGAACCATCGACATCGAATCCTCCACCGTCACCGATTGCCGTCCGCCGGCCTGCAGATCCAGCTCGGTGCGCCCCAGGCAGGGCAGAATGAGGGTTTGTTTCGCCACCAACAGATGACTGCGGTTGAGTTTGGTGCCGATATGCACGCTTAATTCCAGCGCTTTCATCGCCGGGAAACTCTGCTCGGGGTCCGGCAGCGCCACGGCGAAGTTGCCGCCCAGGCAGATCAACGCCTTCGAGGCGCCGTCGATCATCGCCTGCATGCATTTCACGGCATCATGCCCGTGGGCTTTGGGCGGGGTGAAGCCAAACACCGTTTCCAGCTTCGCCAAAAAATCGGCCGAGGGTTTTTCGGTGATGCCGACGGTGCGGTTGCCCTGCACGTTGGAATGGCCGCGCAGCGGGCAGATGCCGGCGCCCGGTTTGCCGATGTTGCCGCGCAACAGCAGCAGATCGGCGATCAGGCGCACGTTGGCGGTGCCTTTGTTGTGCTGCGTAATGCCCATGCCGTAGGTCACGATGGTGGCGTTGGATTTCGCGTAAGCGGCGGCGACCTGTTCCAGATCCCGGCGCGCCAGGCCGCTCTCCGCCTCAATCGCATCCCAACCGGTGGTCTTCAGATCGGCGGCAAAATCCGCAAAACCTTCCGTGTGCTCGGCAATAAAGGCGTGGTCCAGCGCATTGCCATGTTCGTCATCCAACTGCAGCAGCGCTTTGGCGATGCCTTTGAGCGCTGCGGCGTCGCCGCCGGCTTTGACCTGATAGTAGGTGGAGGCGATAGGGGTCGAACTGTAGGTCGCCATTTCGATGACGTTTTGCGGATCGGTGAAACGCTCGAGCGCCCGCTCGCGCAGCGGATTGAACACGATAATCGGCACTTTTTTGCGCGCCAATTCATGCAGCGTGCCCATCATGCGCGGGTGATTGGTGCCCGGATTGTGCCCGATGGAGATAATCAACTCCGCGCTGTCAAAGTCATCCAGCGACACGGTGCCTTTGCCGATGCCGATCGACTGCGGCAGGCCTACGCTGGTCGGCTCATGGCACATATTGGAACAGTCGGGGAAGTTATTGCTGCCAAATTCCCGCGCAAACAGCTGGAACAGATAGGCCGCCTCATTGGACGCGCGGCCGGAAGTATAAAACTCCACCTGCTCCGGCGGCAGCGTCTGCAAAACGGCGGCGATGCGTTGAAACGCCTCATCCCAAGCCAGCGGGCGCAGCGTGTCGGTCCCGGCGTCATAGAACAGGGGCGTGGTCAGGCGACCATAGTCCTCCAGTTCATAGTCGGTTTTCCGCAGCAGTGAGGTCACGGTATTTTGCGCCAGGAATTCGGCCGTCACGCGTTTGCTGGTCGCTTCCCAGGTCACGGCTTTGGCGCCGTTTTCGCAAAACTGGAAGGTGGATCGATGTTCTTTATCCGGCCATGCGCATCCCGGGCAATCAAACCCGTCGGGCTGATTGGTGCGCATCAGCGTTACCGGCGCCTCCAGGGTATCCATCTGTGTGCGCACGGCGATGGCCGTCGCTTTCAGCGCGCCCCAACCGCCGGCGGGCCCATCGTAGGGATGAACCCCGGGAACTGCTCGTCTTTTCGCCATTATTGATTGCCTCCGACACCGCTTACGATAAATACAGGTGATTGATTTACTATGAATATTATCCTTATCGTCCAAGGCGGACCGCAGGCGCCGCCGTCGTTGAACGCAGGCCTGTCGATTCAGTATAGATGAGTAAAAAAGGAGACAGCGGCCATCTGTGCGGGGAGAGCGGCGGCCCGTTTAACCGGAGGTGGGCCGCCAGAGGGTTACTTTTTCACCACCAGCCCCACGCCGCGGCCGCGCGGATCGGACGCGGTTTCCGGCGTGCGGCCATCGATGCGGATAGCCTGAATGTCCCCCATGTTCCAGCCCTGATCTTCGAGGGTGTAGCCCATGGCTTTCAGCTCTTCCGCCGGTTTGCCGGTCAGCGGCGCAAAGCTGTCATAGTACAGGGTGTCCTTCGGCAACAGCTGATGGTGCACGCGCTGGGCGGCCACCGCCTGCGCCAGCGGCAAATGGTAATCGTAGAGGTTGTTGATCACCTGGAAGATCGACGTGAAGATGCGCGATCCGCCCGGCGTGCCGATCACCAGGCTGACTTCGCCGTCGCGGGTGATGATGGTCGGGCTCATCGAGGAGAGCATGCGCTTGCCCGGCTCGATGGCGTTGGCGTCGCTGCCCACCACGCCGAAGGCATTGGCGACGCCGGGTTTGGCGCTGAAGTCGTCCATCTCGTCGTTGAGCAGGAAGCCGGCACCTTTGACCACCACGCCGCTGCCGAAGTCCCAGTTGAGCGTATAGGTGTTGCTGACCGCGTTGCCGGCGGCATCGACGATCGAGAAGTGGGTGGTTTGGTGGGTTTCCAGCCCCGGCCGCACCAGTTCGGTCGGCGAGATCGCCGTCGGGTTGATTTCTGCGGCGCGTTTTTGCAGGTAGTCGGGGGCGATCAGCTGCGCTTCCGGCACTTGAGTGAAATCCGGGTCGCCGAGGTAGTCGGCGCGATCGGCGAACACGCGCTTTTCGATTTCCGCCAGCAGGTGGATATAGCGCGCCGAGTTCAGCGGCACGCCCTTGAAGTCGGCGGCGCGATCTTCTTTTATCCCCAGCAGCTGCGCCAGCGCAATGCCGCCGGAGCTGGGCAGAGGGGCGGTATACACGGTGTTGCCGCGCCAGCTGATGCGCATCGGCTCACGCCATTTCACCCGATAGTCGGCCAAATCCGCCGCGCCGATCAGCCCGTTGTCGCGCTGCATTTGCGCCACCAGCAGGCGCGCGGTTTCGCCGTGATAAAAATCGTCGGCGCCCGACTTCGCAATGCGCTCGAGGGTGGCGGCCAGCTCCGGCTGTTTGAACACCGTGCCGGGCTTCATGGCGCCGAAATAGTCGCCAAAGTTGGTTTTACCGGCGAACAGCTTGTTGGCGTCTTCACGGTACTGATACTGCTGATCCGCCACGGTGAAACCTTGCCGGGCGTAGCCGATCGCCGGCGTCAGCAGTTCGGCCCACGGCAGCTTGCCGAAGCGCTTGTGGGCTTCCCACAGCCCCAGCACGGTGCCCGGCACGCCGGCGGCGCGGCTGCCCACCAGGCTGAGATTTTCGATCACTTCGCCTTTCTCGTTCAGGTACAGGGTTTTGCTGGCGGCCTTGGGGGCCACTTCGCGGTAGTCGAGGAAATAGGGTTTGCCGTCGATATACAGCGTCATAAAGCCGCCGCCGCCTATATTGCCGGCTTCAGGGTAGGTGACCGCCAGGGTAAAGGCGGTGGCGACCGCCGCATCGACCGCGTTGCCGCCGGCCTGCAGAATGTGCGCGGCGACTTTTGCGCCATACTGATCCGGGGCAGCGACCGCGCCGGCGGTCAGATCGGCGGCAAAGGCGGTGGGAACGGTGCAGGCCAGGGCCACGCTCAGAGCTATCGTTTTCAATAAACCGGCAGACATAGAAGATCCTTTTAGCGATTTTCAATTATCAGGTGAATTCAACTAATTATTTTGAAACAGCAGGTTAGCGCGTTTTCTTCGGGCTGTTGCGGCGCTTTATTGAAGGTAGCAGCGGTCAGGCGGGGCCGCCTGACCAGAGTAGCGAATCGTGACGTGGCGCGTTATGCACCGGCGGGCAACGCCGACTGCAGCCATTGGCAGAAGTGCCGGGTGAGCGGGTTGTGTTCGCTGTCGCGGTGTAGCAGCCACGCCCAGTTGGCGCCGCGCACGCGTTGCTCGGTTAACGGTTGCAGCAGCCCGGCGTCGCGCGCTTGCTGCGCCAGCAGTTGGCTGACCAACGCGACGCCCAGCCCCTGGCAGGCGGCGTCCAGCAGCAGACCGGGATCGGAGAAGTTCAGCCCGCTGTCGCGCTGGCCGACGTGCGCGCCGCCCGCCACCGTCCAGTGGCTCCAGTCCATCTCCCGTTCGCCGTGCAGGGTCATGCGCTGCTCCGCCGCTAGCGCCAGCAGGCTGGGGTGGCAGGCGGGATAGAGCCGGTCGCTGCAGAGCACGTTAAAGGTGCAGTCCGCCTGCGCGCTGAGATCGTCGCGGATCGCCAGATCGATACTGTCCGTCGCCATATTCGGCGGTTCAAAACTGGTGAACAGCCACAGGTCGACCTGCGGATGCTGCCGATTGAAGTCGCCCAGCCGCGGCATCAGCCAGTGCCGGGCGAAAGCCGGAGTGGTGTTGACGATCAGCTGATTGGGTTTGCGGTACTGATCCAAACGGCGAATGCCGACCGCCAGCTGTTGCAGCATCACCTGTGCGGTGCTGAACAAATCGTGGCCGGCGTCGGTCAGCGTTACGCTGCGGCCGGTGCGGAAGAACAGCGGCTGTTCCAAAAATGCCTCGAGGCTGCGGATCTGCTGGCTGATGGCCGACTGGGTCAGGTGCAATTCTTCGGCGGCCTGATGAAAACTGCCCAGGCGCGCCGCCGCTTCGAAACCGCGCAGTGCGCTCAAGGGGGGCCAGTGTTTTAACATTATCGATAAGCCTGTCTAATCAGATATCCACTAAATATATCGTTTGTCGCGGTGGCAGGGGAAGACTAGCATAAGATTCAACCGCATAACCGTGAATTATTCGGTTAACTTTTTGAATTATAAATGATTAAAAGAGGTCTTTAATGTCAACTCGCCGCGTGTTTATTAAACAGCTTTCCGCCGTCGCCGGAGTCGGTCTGACGGCCTCGCTGGGCGTTTCGTTACACGGTCACGCAGAAGCTGCGCTTAATCCGGCCTGGCGGATGCCCGACGAAGGGGAACCGCAGCAGCGGGCATTTCTCGCCTTCGGCGCGCAGCGGGCTATCTGGGGCGAATTCACGGCGGATGTGCAGGCGGCGCAGGGCCGTATCGCCCGTGCCATCGCCGAGTTTCAGCCGGTGACGGTATTTTGCCGCGAGCGTGAACGGCAATTGGCCGAGGCCACCTGCGGCAGTCACAATGTCAGCTATGTCGTCACCGAGCTGGATGACATCTGGGTGCGCGACTTCGGCGCCAATTTCGTCGTCAACGGCGCCGGCGAACTCGGGGCGGTGGATTTCAACTTCAACGGCTGGGGCAATAAACAGCGGCATGCCAAAGATGCGCGCCTGGCGGCGTTTGCCGCCAACCGCTACGGTGCCGCCCAACTGCGCCGCAGCGCACTGATAGGCGAAGGCGGCGGTATCGAAGTGGACGGGCACGGCACCGGCATCATGACCGAAAGCAGCTGGGTGAATGCGAACCGTAATCCAGGCTGGAGCCGGGACCGGGTGGAGCAGGAGCTGAAAGCGATGCTCGGCCTGCGCAAAATTATCTGGCTGCCGGGCATTAAAGGCCGGGACATCACCGACGCCCACGTCGATTTTTACGCCCGCTTCGTGCGGCCGGGTGTGGTGGTGGCCAATCTGGACACCGATCCGGACTCTTATGACCATGCGGTTACCCAGCAACATCTGGCGATCCTCAAGGCGGCGACTGACGCCGACGGCCGCCGGCTGCAGGTGCATACGCTTTCGCCGCCGCTGGCGCCGCGCGACAGCCGATTCAGCCGCAACAACCCGGATTTTGCGGCGGGCTACATCAACTATTTCGTCATCAACGGCGCGGTGATCGCCCCGGAGTTTGGCGACCCGCAGGCGGACCGGGCGGCGCTTGAGCTGCTGACGGCGCTCTATCCGCAGCGCAAGGTGGTGCAGCTGGAGATCGACGCTATCGCAGCCGGCGGCGGCGGCATTCACTGCGCGACCAACCAGCTGCCGGTGTAAGGCATTCACCGCGTGCGCGTCTGCGAGCCAATTCAGCTTGAGCACGTTGACGCGGGGTTCGCCAAATATCCCCCAAGTAGGTGGCTGAATATGCGCGTTGATAAGCGATTCGACCTCTTGCCGGTTTTGTCCAGTATCAGCGTATTGACATCTCCGGCGGCCTCAACCGCGTTTCCTGACGTTGCCAGCATATTAAAGCGCATTGTTCTGTCGATGCCGGCAATACCGATGGTAGAACGCCATTTTGATCGTCGAGTTCGCCGAGGAGATGCACCAGCGGGGTGAAACGCTGATTGGCGCGGCGGCACCATCACCGCCACCGCATTGGCCATCTTTTTCGTCCCGCTGTTTTATGTGTTGGTGCGCCGTATGTTTACCCGTCGGCCCGCCAACCCGCCGTCACAGGCAGGAGAATAACGTGTTGCCACGAGTCATGATGTTAACTTTACCGCTGCTGACCGGCTGTATGTCGCTGGATCCGCACTACCAGCGCCCGGTGGCGCCGGTGCCCGCCGACCGCGCGCGCCAGGCATTTGGCTGCGCGCGGTTTTTTTATGGAAAGTGTAAAGAAACAGAAAACCCGGCCGGCGGCCAGAACTCGCTGCGGTGAGCAGAGTCAGACAGAGAACCGCATTCATCTTTTACTCATATCGGCTCGAGGTCGTCATGGCAGAAGACATTCAGCAACAGGTCATCGCGCTTATCGCCGCCTTCAACGCATCAGGGCGGCTGAAGAAGGGCGTGGCCATTACCCCGGAAACCGAGATCAACACCGCGCTCAACCTGTCGTTCAGCGATTCCAACACGCTGATGCGCCGCTACTTCGATACCTTCGGCGTCGACAGCGGCAACTACAACCACGAACTGTATTTCCGGCCGCCGACCAACACCGGGCGCTGGTTTTCCCCCTCCGCGTGCAAAGAGCATCCCCGGCCGCTGTGCGTATCGATGCTGGTGCGTTCCGCGCGCGCCAAGCGGTGGCTGTACGACATCCACTTCCTGATCGAGCAGCTCCGCTAGCGCCGCGTTATTGCTCCAACACCTCGGCGAACTTCGCCAGCCACTGCGGATGCGCCGGCCAGGCCGGGGCGGTGACCAGATTGTCGTCGACGTGCGCCTGATCGATGCCGATCTCCGCATAATGGCCGCCGCCCAGCCGCACTTCCGGCGCGCAGGCCGGGTAGGCGCTGCAGGTGCGGCCTTTCAACACCCCGGCCGCCGCCAGCAGCTGCGGGCCGTGGCAAACGGCGGCGATCGGTTTTTTCGCGGCGTCAAACGCCTGCACCAGTGCGATCACGTCGGGGTTCAGACGCAGGTATTCCGGCGCCCGGCCCCCGGGGATCAAGAGCGCATCGTAGTGCTCTTCTTTGGCGGCGGCGAAGTCGGCATTTAAGGTAAAACGGTGGCCGGGTTTCTCGCTGTAGGTCTGCGCCCCGTCAAAGTCGTGGATTGCGGTTTGGATATAATCGCCGACGGCTTTGCCGGGGCACACGGCGTCCACCCAATGGCCGATCATCTGCAATGCCTGAAACGGCACCATGGTTTCGTAATCTTCGGCGTAGTCGCCGACCAGCATCAGAATCTTTTTCTTGCTCATGATCACAACTCCTGCGGGATAGGGATTGCCTAAGGTATAGCCCAGCGCCCCTGGGAATGCGAACCGCAAAGCGCCTATCTATACTCGTGATACTGCGGCGCTTTTCTCGCCGCTCAACCCCAGGGAGGATCCCCGATGCTGAATCTGGCTACCTTGCTTGAAGAGAGTGCGCGCACCTGGCCGGAGCGGCCGGCGGTGATACAGGACGACAACCCGCTCAGCTATCGGGCGCTTAACGAAATGGCCAATCGGGTGGCGAATTTGTTGGCCGCGCGCGGCGTGCGGCCCGGTGAACGGGTGGCGCTGGCCTGCCCGAACCGGCCGGAGTTTCCGGCTATCTATTACGGCATTCTCAAAAGCGGCGCGGTGGTGGTGCCGCTGAATATTCTGCTTAAAAGCGCAGAGTTCGACTATTACCTGGCGGATTCGGCGGCGGTGGCGCTGTTTTGTTTCGAGGGCAGCAGCGGCCTGCCGCTGGGGGAGGAAGCGCTGCGGGCGGCGGCGAAGGCGGAACAATGCCGCGAGGTGTTTATCATCGGCGATCGGTTGCCACTCGAGGGGGAGCGTTTCAGCGCGGCAATAGCCGAACAGGCTACCGAATTCGCTTCGGCGACGACGCTCGAAAGCGACACCGCGGTGGTGTTGTATACCAGCGGCACCACCGGCCGCGCCAAAGGGGCGGAGTTGACTCACGCCAATCTGGTGCTCAACGCTTTGGGATCGGTGCGGCTGTTCGACGGTTCGGAGACGGCCCCCGATCGTCACCTGGTGACCTTGCCGCTGTTTCATACTTTTGGTTCGACGGTGCAGATGAACGCCGGGTTTGCCGCTGCCGCCACTCTGGTGCTGGTCGAGCGCTTCGATGCCGCGCAGGCCATCGCGCTGATGCAACGGCACGGCATCACCTTCTTCGCCGGGGTGCCGACCATGTATTGGGCGCTGTTGAATGCGCTGGATGAGCACACGGATATCGAGCGCTTGCGCAGCACGCTGCGTATGGCGGTGTCCGGCGGCGCCAGCCTGCCGGTGCAGATCCTGGAGGATTTCTCGCGCCGCTTCGGCGTCAACATTCTCGAAGGGTATGGGCTGTCGGAGACCAGCCCGGTCGCCACCTTTAACCATCCCCATCGGGTAACCAAACCCGGCTCCATCGGCCAACCGATCTGGGGCGTGGAGGTGCGCCTGCTCGACGCCACCGGGCAACCGGTCGACGGCATCGACCAGGTCGGGGAGATCGCGGTGCGCGGTTACAACATCATGAAAGGCTATCTGAACCGCCCCGAGGCGACGGCGGAGGTGCTGGAGAACGGCTGGTTCCGCACCGGTGACCTGGCGCGCCGCGACGCTGACGGTTTCTATTTCATCGTCGATCGGGCCAAGGACATGATCATCCGCGGCGGGTTCAACGTCTATCCGCGCGAGATTGAAGAGGCGCTGATTCGCCATCCGGCGGTGTCGTTGGTGGCGGTGATCGGCGTTGAACACCCGTCGCTGGGCGAAGAGATCAAAGCGGTGGTGGTGTTGAAAGAGATGGAAGAACCCATCGAGGAGGAAACGCTGATTGCCTGGAGCCGGGAGCGGTTGGCGGCGTACAAGTATCCGCGTATCGTCGAGTTCGTCGAGCGTTTGCCGATGACCAGTACCGGTAAGGTGTTAAAGCGCTGTTTGCGCTGAGGAAAATCCGGCCTGCCGGGGCAGGCCGGGATACGGGCATCAACCTGGGTAGATGCCGCGCTCTTTACGTGCGGTCAGGATGCGCTCACAGGCCACGATGTAAGCCGCGGTGCGCAGGCTGCACTCTTTCTCGGCCGCCTTGTTCCAGACGTGGACCATGGCGTCGGTCATGATCTTGTCCATACGCTCGTTGATCTCGGACTCGCTCCAGAAGTAGCTCGCCATGTCCTGCACCCACTCGAAGTAACTGACCGTTACGCCGCCGGCGTTACAGATAACGTCCGGTACCACGGTGATGTTACGGGAACGCAGAATGTCGTCCGCATCCGGGAAGGTCGGGCCGTTAGCGCCTTCCAGCACCAGCTTGGCGCTGAGGATTTCGGCGCGCTGACGGGTGATTTGGCCTTCCAGCGCCGCTGGGATCAGGATGTCCATGTCAACCGACCAGAACGCTTCGCTTTCGATCTCGCTGGCGCCAGGGAAGCCGGCGATCTGCTTGTGCTTGGCCTGGTATTCGGTCAGCGCAGTCAGGTCGATGCCGTTGGCGTTGAACAGGGTGGCGGAGTGGTCCTGGATGGTGACGACGCGTGCGCCGACGCCAACGAACAGGCGAGCCGCTTCGCTGCCCACGTTACCGAAACCTTGAACCGCCACTTTGGCGCCTTCGATCTGCACGCCCAGACGCTTGGCCACTTCGCTGCCGGTGACGAACACGCCGCGGCCGGTCGCTTTCTCACGGCCCAGGGAGCCGCCGAGGTGGATTGGCTTGCCGGTGACTACGCCGGTGATGGTGGTGCCGTGGTTCATGGAGTAGGTGTCCATCATCCAGGCCATCACTTTGGCGTTGGTGCCGACGTCCGGTGCAGGGATGTCTTTCTGTGGCCCGATGATGAAGCCGATTTCGCTGGTGTAGCGGCGGGTCAGTCGCTCCAGTTCACCTTCAGACAGTTTGAACGGGTCGACGCGGATGCCGCCCTTGGCGCCGCCGTACGGCAGGTTGACCGCGGCACACTTGATGGTCATCCAGGCGGACAGGGCCATCACTTCGTTCAGATCGACGTCAGGGTGGAAGCGGATACCGCCTTTGCCCGGCCCACGCGACAGGTTGTGCTGTACGCGGAAACCTTCGAAGTGACGGATGGTGCCATCGTCCATCTGCAGCGGGATATCGACAATCAAAGCGCGCTTAGGATGACGCAGCGTATCAACCCAGCGTGACAGCTCGCCGAGGTAAGGGGCGACGCGATCGATTTGTTGCAGATATGTAGCCCAAGCGGTGGTGCTGCTGTCTGAAGCGTAGGATAGCTTTTCCATAACCAACCTTTATATATTAGAGGTATTTATTTCGTTTAACCGTGGATTAGCAAGCGCATAACACTTTGCGACGCTAAATTTACCACTAATTATGCCGGTTGTTAGCCCCCCTCTCATCGGGCCAGCGGACGGTTTTTCGCCGCCTGCAGGGCGGCAAATGAATAGTTAATTACTTTTCATTGGCACTGAGCGGGTGCATGCATACTTTATGCATATAAAGCGCATAAAAACCCTTTTCATCTATTTTTCAGAAGCTTGAATGTGATCAAAAAGTTTCATTTTATTTAACTGCTATGTTGACAATGGCGTTTCCCCTCGGCAGCGTTAAAATCCTGTTAAAACGCCGTCTGCGGCCGTGTTTTTATCGTGCAAAGAGAAGCATAATCCGAGGCTGTTTTAATGTGTTGCGGTCGTCGAGGTAGGGTCTGACAAATGTGCTCACCTGAAGCGGACGGATGACCGCGAGCGGCCACCCGTTCAGGTTTTGCCAATCAGCGTTAAAGAAGACCGCGCCGCCGTGGCGTGGTCATCCGGCACGCATTACGCGCCGGTATGCTGATAGCGTTTTAATTCCACCGGCTCAGCGCCGATACTCGCCAGATATTCTTTGACGGACGCCGGCGCGGAAGCCCGTGTAAATTGGTAGATGTTTTCATCTGCATCCAACAGCGTCTCCCATTTTACAATGTTCACCCAGCGAGGTTCATTGTCTACGCTGATGCCTGAGTCACGTGAAATGAACCCGTTCTGGTTTGAGATAAATTCCTCTTCTACACGCTTGTCCAATACGGCAAACGCTTCAGGGCTGAGTGAGGCCGGCAGTTTAAAACTTGAAACTTCAATAATGTAGCCGTTGGCGGAACAGTCCGCCATGGATTCATGGTTCATAGTAAAAGTCCTTTAAATTAAATTGCTTATACAACTCAAATTAAGCTGCATCCTTATTGCAGTACTGCAAGTTAAATTTATTCTCTATGCCAGAAGGAAATAGTTAGGAATAGTCCGAATTGACGTTTTTATTTATGCAAAAGATGATGATTTTTATGAGATTTTTCTTGTATAAAGGAGTCCGCTAATCAATTCGCGATCGGCATGAAGTGAATAATTCAATAAAGGGATAGGGATTAATGTCATTGGAAAAGATGCGGCTTTTAAATAACAAAATGGCATGTGAATAAAGTGACTTTAAATATTTCCCTTTCCTCTTTCGCCTGGCGGGGGATATTTTTCCGACGACCGGCAATGGACAATCCTGATCCCGGGTGTGAACAATAAGGGCGCTTGCAGCGCCGCCGTCGGAGCAGGGAGCGCAAACGCCATCCACTCGGCAAGCGGCGGCAACTGCGGTATGCTAAGCGGCTGAACAGCAAACCAAACCGGGCTATACGGAGACACCCCAGCGTGCCGAACTCTTCTTCTCAACTCGAACTTTTGCGCTCGGTCGCCGACGGCGTCGCGGCGCTGTTTTTCCCGAATGCGGAAGTGGTAATCCACGATCTGGCCACCAACAAGATTGCCTATCTGGCGAACAACCTGTCGAAGCGCAAACCGGGTGACGACGCCGGGCTGGACGACTTCGAGCTTGCCGGCGGCGCCGGCGTGACCGGCCCCTATGAGAAGCTGAACTGGGACGGCAAAAAGATGCGCTCGGTGAGCATCGCCGCGCGCAACGAGCAGGGCAACCCCAGCTATCTGTTGTGCATCAACCTGAGCACCGCGATGTTCGAGGACGCCCGCAACGCGCTGGACATGTTCCTGTCGGTCACCCGGCTGCAGCCACAGCCGCAAGCGCTGTTCAAAGATGACTGGCAGGAGAAGATCAACACCTTCCTGCACGACTGGCTGCGGCGCGAAAACGCCGCACTCGGCGCGCTGAGCCGCGAACAGAAACGACGGCTGGTCAGCGATCTCTATCATCAGGGGGCGTTCAAGGCCAAAAGCGCCGCGGACTACATCGCCAACGTGCTGTCGATGGGGCGCGCCACGGTGTACAAGCATTTGCGAGAGCTGAAGCAGGAGTAAAGGCGGCGGGAAAGGCGGAAGAAATGGGCGGCGCTGGCCGCCCATTTTGGTTACCAGCGGTAGTTGACCGAAGATGATGCTGCGGCCACTGCCGTAGATGCAGGCGTACTCGCCGCTGCAGGATGAAACGTATTTCTTGTCCGTCAGGTTCTGTACGTTGAGCTGAAGCGCTGCACCGCGCAGCGCCGACGAGGCCTGGCCGAGGTCATTTCTCACGGCACCGGCTGTTCCGGCCGGTGCTGCTCCCCCCAGTTGCACATCATGTCGATCACCGGGATCAGCGAACGCCCGCGCTCGGACAGGCTGTACTCCACCTTGGGCGGGATCTGCGGATACTCCTTTCTCACCACCAGGCGATCTTTTTCCAGCTCTTTGAGCGTCGAACTCAGCGTTTTGTACGAAATGGTGCCGATACAGCGCTGCAGCTCGTTGAACCGTAATACCGGCTTATACAACGCCAGCCAGTAAAGAATAATCATTTTATATTTGCCGTTGATCACCGACAGCGTATAGCCATAGCCGGTGTCTTCGAGGCTGATGCCCGTTGGGCTGCAGTGGGATTCAGCGGTCATTGGGTACTTTCTCCAGGGTAAGTATGTGTCGTGAGTGTGCGTATTTTACATTGTTCCAGCATAACCTATGATGCGCCGGTAGACACCTGACTGGAGAAATCGATATGAAAACCTTGGTAGTGGTGACCCATCCCGATATAGCGAACTCGGTGGTCAATAAACGCTGGCTGGAGGAGCTGCGGCGCTATCCGGAGCGGTATACCGTGCACGAACTGCATCAGGCCTATCCGGATTGGCAGATCGACGTCGCCCAAGAGCAGCGGCTGATTGAAGCCCATGACAACATCGTACTGCAGTTCCCAATTTTCTGGTTCAGCAGCCCGCCGCTGCTGAAAAAATGGCTGGACGACGTGCTCACCTACGGCTGGGCCTACGGTTCCCGCAGCGGCTACAAGATGCAAAACAAGAAGCTGGCGTTGGCGGTCACGGCGGGGGTGCGTGCAGAGGATTATGCGCGCGACGGGCGCTATCGTTATTCGCTGGAGGAAATCTTCCGGCCGTTTGAAGTCACCGCCGGCTACGTGCGGGCCGACTATGCTTCGTTCTTCGCCTTTTACGGCAAGGAGGCCGCGTCGGACGGGACGGTGGAGCCGCTGCAATCCCACGAATTGGATCGCAGCGCGCAAGGCTACCAGGCATTTCTCGCCGCCCTGAATTAACGCCGCGCCTCGGATGCGCCAGGGCGCGCGCATCCTGCTACTCGATGTGAACGCCGAAACCGTCTTGCCCCGGCGCGAGATGCGCTTTCAGCGTCAGCTGCGGGATCAGATAGTCACCGGCGTTTTGCCGCCGGAAGCGGATTGGCTCGGCGTTCCACAGATTATCCAGCCGCTGCCCGAGCTGCTCGCACAGGGCGGCAAAGCGTGCCTCATCGGTTTTGCCGGCGCGGTAGGTGACGAACGGCGGCAGCACCTTGAAGCCTGGGTAGTGCAGCATGCCGTGCTGGATCGGGAACAGGATATCGTCAATCGGCCCGTTGATGCCGCGCGGGGCGTAATGAGACTCCCAGCCGCCGGCGGTAACGATCAGCATCGCCCGTTTGCCCGCCAGCGTCCCCTCGCCGTAACGGTCACCCCAATGGGTGTCGGAATGCTCACCCACGCCGTAGGCAAAACCATAGGCATACACGCGCTCTACCCAGCCTTTGAGGATCGCCGGCATCGAGAACCACCACAGCGGAAACTGCAGCAGCACCGCATCCGCCCAGCGCAATTTTTGCTGCTCCCGTGCGATATCGGCGCTCTGCATGCCGTTGGCGAACGCGCGCTGCGAATCCAGCGAAGGATCGAAACGAGCCGTTGCCGGGCCTTCCAGACTGTCGTCAGCATCGAGCGCCGCTTTCCACTTCATGGCGTACAGGTCGGACACCTGTACCTGATGGCCGGCCTGCGTCAGGCGTTCAACGGCGAAATTTTTCAGTGAGCCGGTCAGCGACAGCGGCTCCGGGTGGGCGTATACAATCAGCACATTCATAACAGCTCTCCTTGGTGTGAGAGCTGCAGGTTAGGGCGTTAGTCGGTATATTAGAAATGAATTACCGTTATCCCAGGTATAACTATGAATAATTTAAGGCGGCTGGATCTCAACCTGTTGGTGACGCTCGATGCGCTGCTGGCAGAGCACAATGTCACGCGCGCGGCACAGCGGCTCAATTTCTCCCAGCCGGCGGTCAGCATGCATCTTGCCAAACTGCGGGCGATCTTTGACGATCCGCTGCTGTTGCCCGGCCCACGCGGCATGCGTCCGACCGCCAGAGCGGAACAGCTGCGGGAACCGTTACGTCAGGCATTGGCGGCGCTCGAGTTGGCGGTAACGCCGGCGACGCCGTTCGATCCCGCCGTGGCGACCGATACCTGGCGCGTGGCCGCCTTTGACTACGGCGAATCCACCATCGTGCTGCCGGCGCTGAACGGTTTGCGCACGGCGGCGCCCGGCACCCGGCTGGCGGTGCTGGAGATCGCCCCGGCGCACCTCGCCAAACGGGCGGAGCAAGGGGAAATCGACCTGGTGTTTCATACCCGAGAAGGTGCGCCATCCGGCCTGCGGCAGCGCACGCTGTTTAGCGAACGCTATGTGCTGGTGGGCCGGGTCGGCCACCCCAAGCTGCATGCCAGGCTGACGCCGGCGCAATTTTGCCAATTGGAGCAGGTGATGGTCTCGCCGGACGGCGGCGGGTTCTATGGCATGACCGACAGGGCGTTGGCGGACGTGGGGCTGACGCGGCGGGTGGTGCTTTCCGTGCCGCATTTTCTGTTCGTTATCTCGGTGCTGACGCAGTCCGATTTGGTGGCGATGCTGCCGGAGCGGCTGGTGCGCAACCAGCCTTTATTGCAACGGCTCGAGCCGCCGCTGGCGGTGCCGGGCTTTGAAATGACCATGCTGTGGCACGAACGATCGCATCGGGATCCCGCTCACCGATGGCTGCGCGAACATATCGTGCGTTCAGTGTGAGCGGGTTGGCGGGTTAAAGGGAGAAGCGTTTTTTGATTCTGTCGATCGGCGTGCCATCGCTGAGCGGCACCTGCGGCAAACGATCGTAATCGCGAAAGCCCATTTTGTGATAGTAGGCGAGGCCACCGACGTTATCCGCCCGAATGGTGGCGTTGATGTGCTTGAAACCGTGAGACTTCGCCGCCGCTAATGTGGCAGGGAACAACGCACTGCCGACGCCACGTACCTTCGGCGACAGGCGGGAGAAGGTGGCAATATCTGCGGTATCGGGCGGTAGGGCATCATCTGCGCTCAGCGCCTGGAAGCCCACCAACAGCCCATCTACCTCCGCGACCTGGCAGCTCAGCGCATTGCTGCCGCTGATGAACCATTCGCTGAATTCGGCGGGGGTGAGGGGCGTTTCTATCGCCGTCGTGCCGCCGGCGCCGATCACGTCATTCAATAACTGCGTCAGGGCTTCAGTGTCTTGCGGGGTTACCGTTCTGATCTTCATTGCGTTGCTATCTCCTATGATGAATCGGCTGGAACCATCGAAAGAAGATAGACGCAGGCGGCCGATAATGAAATATCGGGACGTGCCGGACCAAAAAACAGTGCGGGGAATTACATGAACAGGAAGCGGTCGGCCAGCGGAACCCCACGTTCGAGGCGCGGTGGCAACGCGTCGTCGCGATCGTCAGGCTGAGCAGCCTGCGGCGCGGCGTCTTCGGCTTTTTCAATCATCAGCTCGCCGAGCAGGGCCAGAAAACGAGTGAGCTTTTGCATATTCCCTCCGGATCCTTGATTACATTGAGAGTGATACTAATCGCCGCTCAACCGAATGGGAAAAACTTAAAACTCATATCCTAAGAACCGGATCGCATATCGCCTGACCGGGCGACGGTTGCCCATCGCCCGGCGTACGGTTTAGAAGGTGACGTTAACCTTGGCCCACAGGGTGCGGCCCGGCTCATTCACCGCGCTGTTGGCCGAATACCCGAAGGCGCTGTTGCCCGCCAGGTTGAGGTGTTCGCTGTAGGTCTTGTTCAGGATGTTATCCAGACCGGCGCTCAGCTTGACGTTTTTATTCACCTTGTAGGCGGCATTGGCGGAAAGCACACCGAAGCCGGCGCTTTCGGCAAAGTCTTTGCCTACCACGTTGCCTTCGTTGATCGCCACGCGGTTTTGGCTGCTGACCAAACGCCACAGCCCGGTGCCGCTCCAGTCGCCGTACTCATAGGTGAGCCCCAGACGCGCCTCCAGCGGCGGGATCTGCGGCAGCGGCCGGCCGTCGCTGGTGTTTTTGCCCCAGGAGTAGGCCAGGCTGGCGTCGGTTTTCCAGTGCTCGCTCAGCTGGTAACCCATGCCCATTTCACCGCCCATGATGTTGGCGTTGACGTTATCGGCCTGGCTGAGACGCGCGTTGTGCGGATCGTATTTGAACAGGATGAAATCATCGACGCGGCCCACGTAAGCGGAGACCCAGCCGTTGAAGCGTTTGCCGTTGTACTGCGCGCCGATGTCGAGCTGCGTGGTTTTTTCGCTCTTGACGCTGGAGAACGGATCCTTGCTGCCGTTCGGGCCGAGCTTCGGCGAGAACAGCTCCCAATAATCCGGGAAGCGCTCGGTATAACCGACGCCGGCATACAGCATCAGCGGCAGGTCGGCCAACGTATGCTCAAGACGCATAAAGCCGCTCGGCAGGGTGTCCGAACGCTCCCCGTCGCTGCCGCTGCGGAAATTCTCCACCAGGGTGCGGTCAAGACGCGCGCCGCCGATCAGTTTATCCTGTTCGCTGGTGGACCAGGTCAGTTCACTGAAGGCGCCGTAGCTGTTGAACTGGGCGTCTTTTTCCCAGCTGCCGCGGCTCATGCTGCGGTGGGTGTTGGTTTGGGTGTCCAGGCCGCTTTCAAGCTTCACGTCCTGCCACTGCCAGGTGCCGATCACGCGGCCGCCGACGGTGCGGCGATCGAGCTGCATCGTCATGCCGGAGGACATCATGTGCCCGCCGTGGCCGCCCATACTCATACCGCCATGGCCCCCGTGGCCACCCATGCCACCGCTGCCCGGCGAGCGCAGGGTGACGTTGTCCATCACGTGGTTGGCGTAGTTGTAGTAGACCTGCGCTTCCAGCTTATCCAGCACCTCGCCGATGTTGGATTTTTCCACCCGCATGCCCAGGCTTTCGCGCTTGAACTGCGAACCGTCCATGCTGCGGCCGGCATAGCGCGCTTCGCCGTTGCCGCGCCCCATGGTCACTTCCAGCAACGTGTCGTTGTCCGGCGTCCAGCCGAGCGCCAGATCGCCGTTCCACTTGTCCCAGCGTGACGGCACGCGCGTATTCGTTCCGTCCTGATAGTCGTTGGAGCGGGATTTGTTGGCCATCACCCGCAGGTAGCCTTGTTCGGCACCGAGGCTGGCGTCGATATTCTCGTCCCAGCGGCCGTTGGAGCCGGTCAGCACGCTGGCGCTGCCCTTGATGCCCGGCTTGTCGAAGCGCGGGCGCTCGCGCTCGAAACGCACCGTGCCCGCCGACGATCCCGGCCCCCACAGCACCGTCTGCGGCCCCTTGGTGATGGTCAACAGATCGAAGCTTTCCGGCGAGATGTAAGAGGTCGGCGCATCCATCCGCGATGGGCAGGCGCCCAGCATTTCCGAACCGTCGGTGAGGATCTTCAACCGCGAACCGAACATGCCGCGGAACACCGGATCGCCGTTGGTGCCGCCGTTGCGGATCTGCGAAAAGCCGGGGATGGTTTTCAGGTAGTCCGAACCGTCGCTGGCCGGCACCGGCTGGCGCGGGGTTTTCGGCGAGGTGACGATGGTCAACGGAGAGTAGAGCGGCGCGGTAACGGTGATCACGTCGCCATCATTAACCTGTGCGTCGGTAGGGTGCTGATGCGCCTGCGCCGCGTGGCCGGCCAGCAGGAACAGCGGCATGGCGGTGGTGATGGCGCGGGTAACGGCGTTCTTTTTATAAGTCGGTTTAAACATCATCTTTCCTTAAGCTAACTTTTTTCCGTTCTTGGCCGTGGGATTATTCAGGCGTGGGGCGGCCTGGCGAAAATCACCATCGGAAAATACGGGGGTTAATTCCATCAACGTGGAAATAACCGGATTAATAATGTCGTCTCGATGATTAACCGTTGGGCGAATTAATTCCGCCGGGTTGAAGCGATCAACGGCAATACAGAGAACGGCAATGGGTTTATTGTTAAATCAGAGGAAAGAGACGGGGGCGCGCGCGGCTGTAATTCGGTGTGAACGACGTGGGCAAACAGGGGAACGAGATAGTGAATCGGCGGCGGGCGCGAAGCCAGCAACCGGGACCAGAACAGCGGGGCGTGGCTCACGTCCAGCAGCGGCGCGTGCAGCAACAGCACGCAGTAGCCGCAGGCGCTGTCGTCCATCATCATCGCCATGTTGTGATGGCCGCCGCCGTGCTGCATCAGCGGCTGTGAGGCTTTTTCAGGCTCAGGCGGCGGCGAGTGCATCCCGTGATGCATCGGCATCTCCATGCCGCAATCCGCCATGACGGTCGTTCCAGCACTTCCGGCGCGTACATGCTCCAGGGATCGCGAGACCACCGGCGCAATGAACAACATCAGAATGGCAAACATCCCTAACCAGGCGGCGGCCCGATGTCGCGATGCAGAGCGCTGAACTAACGACACAATCAACCTAAAAAAAGGGTTAACACAGGGTAGCGAATTGTACTGGTTTATGTCGAAATGTTAAAACCTTTTATTTCTGGTCAACGGTCTGTTGATGAATATATTATCGGATAAGCGCTTTAATTCTGACCAAAGGCTATTTTTTTGGCGCCAATCACGTGACGGGGACAATATTAATGACGGAAAAACTGGCGAGCACCATTATCCGAACATGCCGCCGCCTGGGAACGTCTCAGACCCACCACGCTGTTTGAACGGCCGTGGCTCGATCGCTTTTTGCAGTTCACCCCGGCCAATGCGCGGCTGCTCGATCTCGGCTGCGGCAATGGCACGCCGATCGCCGCCTATTTTATCGAACAGGGGTATCGGGTCACCGGCGTCGATGGTGCTCAGGCGATGATCGCGCGCTGCCGGCAGCGTTTTCCGCAGCAGGAGTGGCGAAAAATGGATATGCGCCAGCTGGATTTGGCGACGAAGTTCGATGGCCTGCTGGCCTGGGACAGCTTCTTTCATCTGGCGCGCGACGATCAGCGCCGGATGTTTCCGCTGTTCAGACGGCATGCCAGGCCGCAGGCCGCACTGATGTTCACCAGCGGCCCAGCCGACGGCGTGGCGATCGGCAGCTTCGAAGGCCAGCCGCTGTTTCACGCCAGCCTGGCGCCGGAGGAGTACAGACGTTTATTGCAGGTGAACGGCTTCCGCGTGGTCGACCATGTGGTGGAAGATCCCGCCTGCGGGGGAAGAACGGTCTGGTTGGCGCAGCTTGTTTAGTGACAATGTCACGGGCAGATTCCCCAGAACCTGCCCGTGAGCGTTATTTAGCGCTGACGCGCCAAACGGTGTTGCCCACGTCATCCGCAATCAGCAGGGCACCGGTCTTGTCGACCGCTAATCCTACCGGTGCGCCATAGAGTTCCTTCTCGTCGTCGGAAACAAAGCCGGTGACCACCGCTTTGAGTTTGCCGACCGGTTTACCTTGCTCGAACGCCACGTAGCTGATCCGGTAGCCGTTCAGCGGCGAGCGATCCCAGCTGCCGTGCTCACTGACAAAGGCGCCGCCGCGATACTCGGCCGGCAACGCGTTTGCCGTATAGAACAGCAACCCCAGGGGCGCGACGTGCGAGCTGAGGGCGTAGTCCGGCTTGATGGCTTTTGCCACCCGATCCGGCCGCGCCGGCTGCACCCGCCGATCGACGTGCTGGCCGAAATAGCTGTAAGGCCAGCCATAGAAGCCGCCGTCCTGTACCGAGGTCAGGTAGTCCGGCACCAGATCGGCGCCGATCTCGTCACGCTCGTTGACGATGGCCCACAGCTTGCCGCTGTGCGGTTCCCACTGCAGCCCGGTCGGGTTGCGCAGGCCGCTGGCGAAGACACGGCTGGCGCCAGAGGTGGTGTCCACTTCCAGCACGGCGGCGCGCCGGTACTCTACGGCCAGGCCGTTTTCGGTGATGTTGCTGTTGGAGCCGACGCCGACATACAGCTTTTTACCGTCCGGGCTGGCCAGTAGGGCCTTGGTCCAGTGGTGGTTGATGGTGTCCGGCAGATCGGCCAGCTCTTTACCCGCATCACTGATGCGCGTTTCGCCCGGCTGATAGGTGTACTGCATGATATTGCCGGTGTTGGCCACGTACAGGGTGTTGCCAATCAGCTGGACGCCGAATGGGGAATCGAGCCCCTCGAGGAAAACATGCTTTTCCCAGCTGCCGTCGGCGGTTGGGCGCAGCAGGGTGATGCGGTTACCGCCTTTGCCGCCTTTACCGGACTGGCCTTTCACCAGCCCGGCGATCAGCTGCTTGGGCGTGCTCACCGCCTCCGTACCCGGCCCGTTGGCTTCCACCACCAGGACATCGCCATTCGGCAGGGTAAGCAGCTGGCGCGGATGCAGCAAACCGTCCGCCACTTTATCGATTTTCAAACCCTCGGCCACTTTCGGCATCTGGTTTTGCTGCCAGCCGACGCCTTTTGGCACCTGCATCGGCGGCATCAGGAAGTTTTGCGCCGCCGGCAACACCGGATCCGGCCCCATTTGTTGTTCTGGCGAAATGACGGCGCTGTTATCGCAGCCGGCCAGCGCCAGCACGGCCGAAAGCGCAATCGCGGTGGATGATAGCTTCATGAAAACCTCCTTATTTTGCGCGGGCGCCCACGGCCAGCAGAATGTTGGCGAGGCTCAGCAACGCGACCACGATCGCAGACAGCACCAGGCCTTGCGGCACCACGGCATACGCATCCCGGCTATGCACGAAAGCGTTAATGATGGCGAGAACGATGGCGATCAGATTCAGCCAGAAATGGAGCCTGACCGGTGAGCCCTGCAGCCGGCCGCTGCCGAACCACACCTGAACCAGGTTAATCAGCCGGGGAATAATGGCAAAAACCAGGCCGATGGCGATCAGCCAGCTGGCACCATTGACCCACTGAATATTCGCCGTGCAGGCATAGATGATGTCGAAAATCAGCGCCGCGGTGAAAAATCCGTAGGGTAGCGGATTGAGCCATTCATAGACGGCCACCGCGACCGCTGAAGGCCTTGCTGTGGTTTGCGTGGTCATGCAGGTATCTCCATGAAAAATGATAGGTAAAAAGGCGTAGGCCCCTTAAAGCTTTGTTCAGATTCACCGATTTGAACAATTTTGATTCTCATTTTTAGCATGCGATGTTAAAACCTGAACCCTCACTGCGGCATTATCAATGGCTTAGCAACATCGGGAGGAAGGGCATGAGTATAGAGCGCGTTCAGCAATTTCTGGCCGAGCACGCCCCGGAAACGGCGGTAACGGTGCTGACAAAGAATACCGCCACGGTGGCGCTGGCGGCGGAAGCCTTTGGCGTGGAAAGTGGGCAGATCGCCAAGACGCTGTCGTTTCGCGTGAACGACGGCGTGGTGCTGTTGGTGATGGCGGGAACCGCCAGAATCGACAACAAGAAGTACAAACAATTCTTCGGCGTAAAGGCGCGCATGCTGCCGGCGGAGGAGGTGGAGGCGCTGACCGGCTATCCGCCCGGCGGCGTTTGCCCCTTTGCCGCACCGGCAGCGGTGAGAATTTACTGCGATCGCAGCCTGTGCAGCTACGGTGAAGTGCTTCCGGCAGGTGGCAGCGATAACTCCGGCGTGAGAATTGCGCCACAGCGGCTGGCCAGCATCACCGGAGCAGAGTGGATTGACGTGACGGGGTAACGTTAAGTGACGATGTCACAATCGCATTATGTTAAATCCAATGTATTACTCATGATTAATGTGCTGTTTTAACTGGAAAAATCACTAGATCATCGGGTTATGGCAAACCGCTTCGATATTGTGGCCATCCGGGGCGATCACAAATGCCGCATAGTAGTGGGCATGGTAATTGGGCCGCAAACCGGGCGCGCCATTGTCTATGCCGCCGGCATTTAGCGCGGCGTGGTAGAACGCATCGACCTGTTCACGGCTGCTTGCGGCAAATGCCAGGTGCAGGTGTGCCGGTTTTTCATCGGTTTGAAACAGGCACAATGACACGTTATCCCGATCGGGACAAAGTTCGACGCCATAGCCGGGCTCGCCTTCGGCAACGATCTTTACGCCCAGCGGCGCCAGCGCATTGAGGAAAAACGCTTTGCTAAGGGCGTAGCCGCCACGTTTTATCAGATTTCACGTAGCGCGATCAAAAAAGCAGGGGATTTCTGGCCAATACCGGCAGTTTGCGCCATAGAAAATCATGTCCGGTCATCATTACTTGAGCGGGAAATGGCAAGCGCTGAAACTACGCGAGATATTGGCTGGTGTGTTTAAGGGTAATTCATCATATCGGTAGTACAGCAGTGCCAAACCAACAATTGTTATCTTGCTGGACGTTGAAAGCCTGGCGGCGTTGGATGGTGTGAATAACAGGATGCATGACATGAGGTCTACGCCGCGTGGCGAGAACGGCATTACCGGCAGGCGTTGCTGCAGCAAGTGAACAGGCGATCAGACAGTTGGCGTTCAGAGATTTTCTGCGCAAGCATCATGGTATTGCTGAGCAACACAAACACCAGGCAGCAGAAGACCGCCGGCAAAACCGGCGGCTTATGGTCGGTTGAAAAACGAATTAGTTCAGCGGCATGAGCAGCCGGCGCCAGCATGGCTGGCCGCAGGAGAAAACCCATGAATCAGGCCCGGACGGCAGAATCCACATATCATCACCTTGGTGCGCATAATGTGTATTATGTTAAATTGACTACAAAGGTCCTTTACTTCAGCGTTCACATCCACACATAGATAAATCAATTCCCGACTTCTCTCGTTTCTTTCGTTAAGTGCAGTTTCATTTGATTTGCACAAGAAAGCAGCCAGATAACTTCCAAAATTTATTAACAGGTTGTTTATGCCATCTCAGGATCATTCCAGAGCGGGAAAGTCAACATGACGCCCTAACCTGCCCCCCGATCACTAAATCAGCTAACACCTAAATAAGCGGTGCGAAGTATCCACTGCCTTTTCTTGTTATGCTTTTTCTGAGTCCGGCCGCTTGAGCACTGAACTCATGTGTTCATATGATTGTGCAATGAGCATTGTAGTATTAACCAGAACATCGCGTCCTGTATCTTCACCTAGTCTACGAACCCCAATTCTGAGTCGGTATTCTTCTCCATCATCGGATCCTGCCACTATGACTTTTTCTACTTTTTCTCTTTCGGTCACTAACAGTGGACGAAAGTCTGGTCTGGCCTGAAAATACTCATTGATCACACGAACAATATAAGCTCGTGCATGCTCCTCGCCAATTGATTCTTTTCTGGCTTCATATTTTTCTGTTGCTACTGGTGAACACAATACTTCGATATTTGTGAGGCAAGTGTATGGTTGATTCTGTGCTTGCTCTACAAAGTTAAGAATTATTGCGAACAGACCATTTACGTCACCCCAGTCGATTGACCAATCAACGTGATACTCCGGCTCTTTTGCTCTAGCGAGAAAAGGACTAGTTACTTTTGCTATCCCCTCGACAACAGTTCTTAAACCATCATCAAAGTTAGTTCGAAAATCAGCGTATAATTTACCTCTGGCAAAAAGAGGGATATCACAGTCTTCCAGTAACACAGGCATTACAACAACTCGTTTTTCTTCAAGCTCACGTAGAACCCCTGAGGAAAGTTCCCTTTTACACCACGCGGAAGCAATGGATGCTTTTGACAGAATGACTAGAAGTGCGCTTGCTCCATCTACAGCATCCTGCACTTTGTCGATAATCGAGTCACCAATACTTAACTCCCATCGATCAAGCCATACATTTACATTTCTATGGACCAACTGAATTGCAAGCTTATCCACGAAGTCCTTATTTTCATGTGAGTAACTTATAAATATTGGCATTAGTAGAACTCTTCTCTATTTAGATGTGACTAGGTTTTGTGGTGCATCTAAATGTTACAGAAACTCATAAATTACTCAAGTAGACAATCAGATGCCCCCTAAATATTCATGTGCTTGGTTACGCGATCTAGCGCCGCAACGGTTTGGCATTTGTCATAACGCAGACCTGAGTGGCCAATCTCTTCGAAGTCTTCATGCAGCAGTGCCGCGACACGCTTCGGATCGCAGTGCGTTGTTGGCTGGTGCAGTTCAACCTCAAGCGCCTGGACTTGGCGAAGCCACTCTGCAGAATGGGTCAAAAATGCCCTCCTTTTTGATCGCGCTACGTGAAATCTGGCAAACTTTGGCAGTCAATCTACACCAGAGTGACACTCGTGAAACCTGACTATTTATCTCGATGCGCTCTCATCAAACCCCAGTAGTGACATTGTCACACAAAAAGACATCCTTACGCCGGTTTCCCAGCCAAATGCGACCGCCGAACCCGCAACTCTCCGTGCCGCCAGGCGCCGTCTGCCGTGGCGCGATTGTCGATCAGGCGATTCAAGGCCTCCTCGACCAGCCGATCGATGCGTTGGCTGTAGCTGGTCAGCGCCCAATTGGCTGAGCCGGCTTCGTCGATATCGTCGAAACCGACCACGGCCATCGCAGACGACGGCGCCGTTTGCCTGAGCGCTTCGAGCGCCCCCAGCGCCAACACGTCGTTCTCGCAGAACAGCGCCTCAACCCGCTCGCTTTCCGGCGTTGCCTGCAGGTATTCGCTCATCAGCTGGAAACCACGTTGGCGATCGTAATGGCCGGCGGTGAGCACCCGATCCAACTGAAAGCCGGCGGCCATCAGTTTGTCGCGGTAGCCTTCCATACGCAGCAAATGGCTGCTTTGCGTGTCTGGCCCCTTCATGTAGCCAAAGCGCCGATGCCCTTGTTCTATCAGCAACCCAGCGATCTCTTCGCCGGCGCGGTAGCCGTCGATATTGACTACATCAATGTGTTCGCTTTCTGTATTGCGACACACCTGCACCAGCGGGATCTGATGCAGATCTTGCGCGATCGCCGCCCATTCTTGGGTTAACACCGTCGCCAGGAACAAAATGCCATCGACCTGCAGCTGATCGGCCATCGCCATCACCGCCCGGTAGTTTTCCCCTGCGGTGATGTTCAGCAGCAGCGCCATATAGCCGCGGGTTTGTAGCTGTTTGGTGACCATATCAAGCATCATCATCGAATGCGGGTTCTTCATCTCGTCGATGGCCACACCGATGATGTGCGTGCGTTTTTGCGACAGGCTGCGCGCCAGCAGGTTTGGCCGATAGCCCAGCTCGGCCGCCGCCGCCAGCACGCTTTCACGCGCGCTGTCCGAGATCGACGCGCCGGGCGTAAAGGCGCGCGATACCGTCCATTTAGAGACGCCGGCCTTTTCGGCGACATCGCTGGCAGTGGCTTTGTGGTGTTTTATCATGGTTGCGTCGATCCCTGCTTTGGTGAAGTCAAACTATACCCTGCTCGCTCAGATCCCCTAAGCGCCCGCCGGCATGTCTGCTGCAATTATGTCCCGTTTTTGCACCCGATTGCAATTTGTTGTGCAACCGGGTGCAAAAGGTAAAGAGTTTGTGATCGTCCACGCTGTTTTCACCTTTCCCCAGTTGACCGAATTTTATCCATGGCCGACATTCACGGTGGCATTCAGAGACACATCGCCGTTTTGTCTCCTGCTTTGCACCCGGTTGCAATGACGCTGTTTTTACACAACATCTCTCTTCTCAACAGGATACCGTAATGAAAAAAACCAGACTGCTGTTGATGTTAGCCTGCTCGCTGTTTGTCATGACCGCCCAGGCCAAGAGCTACCAGGTCGGCGTGGCGCTGGCCAACTTCGATCTCAACTTCGTCTCCATTCTGCGCAGCCAAATGGCACGTGAACTGGCGGCTCAGCAGCTGCAGGGCCAGTTCGTCGATGCCAAAGGCGATGTCGCCCTGCAGGTGCAACAGGTAGACGATCTGATTAATCAGGGCGTGGGCGCCATTATCCTCAATCCGGTTGATACGCAAGGCGTCCAGCCGATGATAGCGGCTGCCCAACGTGCCGCGATCCCCCTCATCTTCGTCAACCGCAAACCCGAAGTGCCGCTGACCGGCGCGACGGCCTACGTCGGCTCTGATTCGGCGCTCAGCGGCCGCCTGCAGATGGAGGCCCTGGCGAAAAAAATGAATTACCGCGGCAACGTGGCGATCCTGATGGGCGCCCTCTCCAACGAAGAAACCCGCGAACGCACCCGTGCGGTGGAAGCGGTGATCGCCAAACACAAAGACCTGAAAGTGGTAGAGAAACAGACCGCCAAATGGCAGCGCAATGAAGCGGTCGACGTGGTTTCCGGCTGGTTGCTGAACGGCACGCCGATCGATGCGATCGCCGCCAACAACGATGAGATGGCCATCGGCGCGATCATGGCGCTGAAGCAGGCCAAAAAGAGTGGCGTGCTGGTTGCCGGCATCGACGGCACGCCAGACGGCCTGCAATTTATCAAAAACGGCGACCTGGCGGTGACCATTTTCCAGGATGCCAAAGCCCAGGCGATCGGCGCGGTGCAAGTGACCCGAGCGATGTTGGATCACGCCAAAACGGAGCCTTACAACTGGGTGCCTTATGCCACCGTGACGCGAGAAAACTACCCGCAATTTGCACAGATGAACCAGAAATAAACCGTTGCCACTCTCTTTTTCAACCCATTTTGCACCCGAGTGCAAAACCACAGTATCAGGAGTCAGCATGTTAAATGGTGAAAGAAGCATCCCTCGCCCGCTGCGTTGGGCGATGATCGGCGGCGGCCGCCTCAGCCAGGTGGGCTACAAGCACCGTTCCGGCGCATTGCGCGACAACACCGCCTATCGGCTGGTTGCCGGCGCTTTTGATATCGACGCGGCGCGCGGACGTGAGTTTGGCGTCAACCTCGGCGTGCCCGCCGAACGCTGCTATGACAACTATCAACAGCTGCTGGCGCAAGAAGCCAACCGCGAAGATGGCGTTGAGGTGGTGACCATCGCCACCCCCAACGGCACCCATTATGAAATCACGCGCGCAGCGCTGAATGCCGGCCTGCATGTCATCTGTGAAAAGCCGCTGTTCTTCACCACGGCGGAGGCGAGAGAAATCAAGGCGCTGGCAGCGGAGAAAGGCCTGATCGTCGGCGTAACCTACGGCTTCTCCGGCCATCCTCTGCTGATGCAGATGCGGGCCATGATCGCGAACGGCGACATCGGCGAAATACGCATGGTCGAATTGCAATACACCCACGGTTTCAATGCCAACGAAAGCGCGGACACGTTCGAGGCGCAAAAGTGGCGCGTCGATCCGAAAATCGCCGGCCCCTCTTTTGTGCTGGGCGACATCTCCACTCACACTTTCTACATCTCGCAGCTGGTGATGCCCGATATGAAGATTGCCTCCCTGTTGTGCGATCGCCAGAGCTTTATTCCTTCCCGCGCACCGCTGGAAGACAACGCCATGGTGCTGATGCACTACGAAAACGGCGCCGTCGGCCGCATGTGGGCTTCTGCCATCAACGCCGGCGCGATGGACAGCCAAAGCATCCGCGTGGTGGGCTCTCGCGCCAGTCTGCAATGGAGCGATTCCACGCCCGGCGAATTGCGCTATGAGATCCAGGGGCGGCCCAACCAAACGCTGCACCACGGCATGCCCTATCTGGACGACAGCGCCCTGGCCGAAGAGCGGCTCGGCGCGCTGCATACCGAAGGGCTGGCCGAATCCTGGGCCAATATTTACCTCAAGTTCGCCATCGCCATCAGCGCCAGCCAGCGCGGCGATCGGCAAGCGCTGGCCGCGCTGATCTATCCGGATATCGACGCCGGATTGGAAGGCGTGCGCTGGATTGAAAACTGCGTTCGTTCCGCCGACAACGGCGCCACCTGGGTTAATTACCAATAAGGAAAGCACCATGAAACTTTCATTCTGTACCGACAGCCTGGGTCATTTACCCTTCGAGCAGATGCTGGATCGGCTGCTGGAGCTGGGGGTGTGCGGCGTGGAAATGACCACCGGCGGCTGGTCTCCGGCGCCCCATCTGGATACCGACGATCTGCTGGCCAACCCCGCCAAACGCCGGCAGCTGCAGCAGGCGCTGGCCAGCCGCGGCATGGAGATCGCCGCGCTCAACGTCTCCGGCAATCCGCTCGATCCCGGCGAACTGGGGCAACGCCATCAGCGCCAAACCGACAATACGCTGGAGCTGGCCGGCCTGCTGGGGGTGAAAAAGATCGTTATGATGAGCGGCCTGCCCCCGGCCAGCCCGCATGACACCGTCCCCAATTGGATCACCTATACCGTCAGCTGGCCGCCTACGGTGAAAAACTGTTTGGACTATCAATGGAATGAGGTGGCAATCCCCTATTGGCAGGCGCTGGTCGCCCGGGCCAAAGCGTGCGGCGTCGAACGCTTTGCGCTGGAAAACTTCAGCGCCATGCTGGTGTGGAATCCGGAAACGCTGTTCCGGCTGCGCGCCGCCGTTGGCCCGATGGTGGGCCTGAACCTCGATCCCAGCCACCTGATCTGGATGGGCGCGGATCCCATCGCGGTGGCCCGCGCCCTCGGCCCCGCCATTCACCATGTGCACGGTAAAGACGTGCGCCTTGAGCGCGGCGTCGTTGAGGTTAACGGGCTGCTGGAGACCAAACCGATCGACGACGTAGCCCGCAGAGCCTGGAACTATGTCGCCGTCGGCTGCGGCCGGGATCTGCAGTGGTGGAAGGAGTTCTTCTCGGTGGTGCGCATGATGGGCTACAACGACTGGGTGTCGCTGGAAATGGAGGACCTGACCATGTCGGTCGATGCCGGCATCGCCTCTTCCGTTCAGGCGCTGCAGCAGACGATCAGCCGGTAACCTCAGGCGCGGCGGCCACGGCCGCTGCGCCCCCTTTCACTCAGGTTCACTCGCCCCGCCGGTACTGTGACGGCGACTGCGCCATCACCCGTTTGAAGGCGGTGCTGAACGCGCTTTCCGAGCCATACCCCAACGAGTAGGCGATCGACGCGACGTTTTCTTTACCGGCCCGCAGGCGATCTGCCGCCTGCAGCATACGCCAACGCGAGAGGTATTCCATGGCGGTGCTGCCAACCAGCCCTTTGAAACGTTGAGCGAATACGGTGCGGGAAATGCCGGCGATGCGGGCCAGCTCTTCCAGCGTCCAGTTGCGCGCCGGCTCGGCATGCATGGCGGCGATCGCCAGGCTGATCTGGCGGTCGGTCAGCGCCAGAAACCAGCCTTTCGGCAGCTCATGGGCCGTTTCGAGGAACTGGCGAAACACCTGCACCAGCATCAAGTGCGCCAGGTGGGTCGACATCAGCGCACCGCCGAGCTGCGGGTGACGCAATTCGTTCGTCCACTGTTCGAGCGTCCAGCGCAAAACGCCCGCCTGGCTCGAGGCTTTGGGGATGTTGATGATCGGCGGCAGCGCATCAAACAGCAGCGCCGCATGCTGGCCGGAAAAACCGAAACGCCCGCTGATCAAAAAGACCTCGCCACCGCCGTTATGCACGGCGATGCCGTCGCGCGTCGCCTCGGCCATGATCTGCTCCCCTCCCTGCGGCGGCAACGCCGGATCGGACGCGACCCTGAAGCGCCGCCGACTATTCAGCAAAAAGCAGTCCCCTTCGCGGAAATGGATCGGCTGCGTCAGATCGTCGGTCATGCCCCAGCAGGCGCCGCGCATCACCGCCGTGAATTTGATGCCTTCATGAGGGGGAAACTCGAACGACCAGTCCCCGGCGGCGTCGAAACCGGCGTAAAACTGGTTTTGGGGTTGCAGCAGCGACAACACGTCTGACAGCGGGTCCATGATGAAATCCGTACTCTTGATAAACAAACAAGTACTTTAGCGCATGGATCGTCCGTCTCTCAAGGCTTATTCTTGACGACAAGTTTTATCGCGTCGTGCGGGCAAAGGCGACCTGAACCACGTCGCTGCCCGAATCATCCATTGCTGTGCTGAAGGAATTCTGACTTTGAGCCGTTGTTCCAAATTGCGCCCGACAGCGGGCGGCTATGCTTCATCGCCACAATGGCGCGATCGGCGCTTTAACAATCAGCGGCCGCCGGCGCCGGGTGACCTGCCCGAGTCCACCCTGCGCGTGTGGTGGGACGTATTTTTCAACAAGCCCAAAGGCACGGTGCCGGCGACGCCGGTGCCGATTCAGCGCCTGTCGCGCGCCGAACTTGAGGCGGCACCCGATCGTAGCCTGTACCGTCTGGGGCATTCCACGGTGTTGATCAAGCTGCGCGGCCAATGGTGGCTGACCGATCCGGTGTTCTCCGAGCGGGCATCGCCGCTGCCGTTCGCCGGGCCAAAACGCTTTCACGCGCCGCCGATCGCGATCGAGGAGCTGCCACCGATCCGCGCCGTGATCCTCTCGCACGATCATTACGACCACCTGGACCAAGCCGCCATTCGGGCGCTGGACGGCAAGGTGGGCCAGTTCGTCGCGCCGCTCGGCGTGGGCGATCGCCTGGCGGCCTGGGGCGTGGCGCCGGAAAAGATCCGCCAGTTCGACTGGTGGCAAGGCACGGAAATCGACGGCCTGCGGCTGACGGCTACCCCGGCCCAGCACTTTTCGGGCCGGAGCCTGACCGACGGCAACCGCACGCTGTGGTGTTCCTGGGTACTTGAAGACGATGAGCTGCGGGTGTTCTTCAGCGGCGACAGCGGCTATTTCGCCGGTTTTGCCGAGATTGGCCGCCGTTTTGGCCCCTTTGACCTGACGCTGATGGAAACCGGCGCCTACGACAAACGCTGGCCCTATGTGCATATGCACCCTCAGCAAACCGTGCAGGCGCACCGGGATTTGCTCGGCCGCTGGCTGCTGCCGATCCATAACGGCACCTTCGATCTGGCGATGCACGCCTGGCAAGACCCGTTCGACCAGGTACTGCGCCATGCCGCTACCTCTAGCGTGCAGGTCGCGACGCCGATGATCGGCGAACGTGTCGATATCGTTCGGCCGCACCCCGGCAACCGTTGGTGGCGCTAAGCGCCATTTTATTTATTCGCAGGAAACCTGAAATGAACAATGACCATAAAGTGTGGCTGATCACCGGCGCCTCGTCGGGCCTGGGTAAAGCCCTGGCCGAAGCGGCCATCGCCAACGGCGATCGGGTGGTGGTAACCGCCCGCCGTCTCGACCGCCTGCAGGCGCTGGCTAAGGGCCAGGAAGATCGCGTGCTGCCTTTGGCGGTGGACGTCACGGATGCCGCCGCGCGCGATAAGGCGGTCGCCGATACGCTGGCGCGATTCGGCCGCATCGACGTGCTGGCCAACCTGGCCGGGCGCGGTGTAGCCGGCGCCTGCGAAGAGTTCAGCCTCGAACAGCTGCGCGAGCAGATGGAGCTGAATTTCTTTGCGGCGGCGGAGATGACCCGCGCCGTGCTGCCGTAGATGCGGCGCCAGGGCAGCGGCAACGTGATCACCGTAAGCAGCATCGCCGGTCTGGTGGCGATGAACGCCGCCGGCCCCTATTGCGCGGCGAAATTTGCCCTCGAAGGCTGGACGGAGTCGTTGGCCATCGAGGCCAGGCCGCTGGGGATCCACGTGACCCTGGTCGAGCCCGGCGCCTTCCGCACCGAATTCGCCGGCGACGTGAACATGCGGCCGACGCAGCGCATCGAGGCCTACCGCCCATCGATTGCACCGTTTGAAACCTACCTGGCGCAGTCCGCCGGCCGACAGATGGGCGATCCCGCCAAAGCGGCGCAGCGCATGCTGGAGTTGGTCACTCTCACGGCCCCGCCGGTGCGCCTGATGCTGGGGCGCGACGCTTATGCCATGTGGGACACCACCCTCGCCAAACGCCAGCAGGAGCTTAACGCCTGGCGCGAACGGGGGGAAGACACCGCCTTTGATGGCGCAGAACTCACTGAAATTCAACTGTAACGCTCCACGATAACGAGGAATCTCGATATGAACAAAACCTGGTTTATTACAGGCGCATCTTCCGGCTTCGGCCAGGCTTTGGCTGAGGCCGTGCTGGCCAAGGGCGACAACGTGGTGCTCACCGCCCGCCGCCTGGCGCCGCTGCAGGCGATCGCCGCCGGTCACGGCGAACGCGCGTTGGCTCTGCAGCTGGACGTGACCGATCCTGCGGCGCGCGCCGCCGCCCTGAAGAAGACCGTAGAAGCCTTCGGCCGCATCGACGTGCTGGCCAACATCGCCGGCGCCGGTTCTTACGGGGCGCTGGAAGAATTCACCTCCGCACAGATCCGCGCCCAGATGGAGCTGAACTTCTTCGCGGCCGCCGAGCTGTCGCGTGAAGTGCTGCCGCAGATGCGCACTCAACGGTCCGGTCATATTCTCAATCTGACCAGTATCGCCGGCCTGGTGGCCTTCCCCGGTAGCGGTCTGTACAACGCCACCAAGTTCGCGTTGGAAGGGTTTACCGAAGCGCTGCACCACGAGGTCAAGCCGCTGGGGATCCATGTCACGCTGATCGAGCCGGGCGCCTTCCGTACCGGTTTCGCCAGCAGCGCCGCCATGAAGGCTGAACGTGAAATCGCGGCCTATGCGCCACTGGACGCCGGCATGGCGGAGTATTACCGCACGCAGAACGGCAAACAGATGGGCGATCCGGTCAAGGGCGCTCGCGTGATCGTCGAAATGGTGGCCAGCGCCACCCCGCCGGTGCGCTTGATGCTTGGTAAGGACGCGTATCAGCTGTGGGACAGCGCGGTAGCCTCCCGCAGCCGCGATCTGGCGCCGTGGCGTGAACGCGCTGAAGATACGGCCTTCCCCGGCGCCGCGATGAACCCCGTTCAGGCGCTGTAATACCCACCTTTCAAACGGGCTGCCTAGGTGGCCCGTCTGTTTTATGTGACGACGTCACGTATGCCTTGCCTTTTATCTCTGAGTCGAGCGTTCAAAACTAATTGCCAAAGCAACTGTTGCCATTTAACCTATATACACTGTTTGCCGAGGTATCCCATGTCATCGAAAGAAAAATCCCTCTATGCCCTCACCAACGCCCTGCAACCGGTTCGCCGGGTGTGGAAACAGGCTGCGACGCTGGCGATCGCCAAATCCGGTATCTCCATGTCGTTGGCCACCGTCGTGGTTCTGGTGCATCGCAACCCCCAGGGCATCAATCAGCGCGATCTGGCGGAAGAAGTCGGCGTCAATCCCGGCGCGCTGGTGCGTCTGTTGGATCAAGCCGCCGCGTTAGGCTTCCTCGAGCGGCAGGAGTCGGCCGGCGATCGTCGGTTTAAAACCCTGCGCATTCTGCCCGCCGGCGCCGAGCTGGCCCAAAAGGTCGAAACCGCGGCCGATAAGCTGCGAGTCGAGCTGATGCACGACGTGCCGTTGGAAGATATTGAAACCGCCACGCGCATTCTGCGCCTGTTTGAAGAGCGCGCAGGCCACTATCTGCAACAGGCCGGCAATGAGCCATGAAAATCGGTAAACCGCAGCTGCTGTATGCCGCAAAACTGTTTATTTCCGCCATGCTGGCCTTCGCGCTGGCGGAAAGCATCGGCCTGCAAAATCCCTATTGGGCAATGGTGACCTGCTGCGTGCTGAGCAATCCGGTCAGCGGCGCCGTACGCGCCCGCGCCACCTACCGTTTTTGCGGCACGCTGTTCGCCGGCGTGCTGACGCTGGGCCTTTCGGCCTGGCTTAGCAACACGCCGGTGCTGTTGATCGTCGCCGCTGGGCTGTCATCGTCACTGATGCTGGGCCTCTCTTATCTCGATCGCACGCCGCGCGCTTACTTTTTCCAGCTGGGCGCCCTCACCATGATGCTGGTCGCCATCGCCTACATCAATCACCCGGACACGATGTTCACCATGGTCGTCACGCGGGTGACGGAGATCTGCCTGGGTATTTTGGCGGTGACGCTGGTAGACAGCGTGCTGTTCCCATCGTCGCTGGCGCCGGTGCTGCGCACGCGGCTGAAAGGCTGGCTGTCTGACCTGGCGCGTTGGCAGGAGGACAGCCTCGACGGCAAGGGCGGCGACGCCCAGGCCGACGCGGACCGTATCCGTTTGCTGGGCGACATCGCCTCGTTCAATCAGATGATGACCACCCTTGGCTATGACAGTTCGGTCGATAAGCCCACCCGTCAGGCGGCGATTTCGATACAGCAACGCGTACTGCAAATCGTGCCGCTGCTCTCGGCTATCGGCAGCAGCATCGCCGCACTGCCGGTCGGCCTGCGCCCCCGCCTACAGCCGTGGCTGAATGAGGTCCGGCGGCAGGCCGTTGAACCCGCACCGCACGCTGCGCCCTCGGTGAGCCTGTTGCCGCCCGCAGCGTCGCTGTCGCCGTGGGAAACGCTGATCGTCGACGAGCTGGCTGAACAGGTTGAGCAGTGGTTAACGCTGTGGGTCGAGGTACAGCAGTTGAACGCATTCCTGGACGGCGAGCCGCTGCCCGCGGCGCTGCAGGCGCAGATGATGCGCAGCCGCGTCTTCTCGCCGCCGCCCGATACCAGCATGGCGGTGCGCATGTTCGCCGGAATTTTGACGACCTACGCCCTGCTGTGCAGCCTCTGGTATTTCACCGGCTGGGAACAGGGCGCCAATATGGTGCTGATGGGGATCGTGGCCATCGCCTTCTTCGGCGCCGGCGACAATCCCGGTGCCACCATCGCCACTTTTGGCCGCTTCGCCACTCTCGCTATGGCCCTCGGCGCCCTGCTCAGCTATGTGCTGCTGCCGCTGGCCGGGGATTACGGCAGTTTCCTGATCGTGATGGGGCTGTTTTTGCTGCCGCTCGGCGTGTGGGCGGCGAGCAACCCGTTGGCGACGTTGGCGATCGCCCTGTCGCTCAGCAACGTCAACTTTCAGGGGCACTATGCGCCGAACAATATGGGGCTGTATCTGGAAAGCACTACCGGCACGCTGATCGGTGTCTATTTCGCATTCCTGTGCGCCGCGCTGTTCCGGCGCTGGGGCACCGATCAGGTGGTGGCGCGGCTGATGCGGCAGGATGCGCAAGAGATGCTGCACCTCAATCGCCACGTCACGGAGCGCGACTTACAGCGCTATCAGGCCCGCGCGTTGGATCGCATCACCGCGCTGGGTAGCCGCCTGGCCGCCGTTGGGCAAGCCGATCGCAGCCCACAGCTGTTGATGCGCTTAAAAACCGCTATCGACCTGATTCGTCTGCAGCAGGCCGGCGGGCTCACCCCTGGCGCTTCGCCGAACGCCGGTCTGCCGGCGGCGTTCCGCCAACTTTCTCTGCACGCCGAAGCACCCTCTGCGCTGCTGGGCCAGATCGACGCCGGTCTGCAACAGGCCTGGCGGCAGAACGATCGGCGCGCGCTGCGGCCGCTTACCCGGCTGCGGTTGCTGCACTTCCCCACGGCTTTGCACTGGAATCCCTGACATGATCGGTGAAATCAACATTGACGGCGTGTTCATCTCGCCCTTGCTGCTGTGCCTGGTGTGCGCGTTCTTCTCGCGCATGGCGCTTTCCTGGACGCTCAACGCGGTAGGCGTCTATCGCTGGGTCGCGCAGCGCCCGCTGTTCGACACCGCCCTGTTTCTTATTCTGGCCGGGCTGTTTTTCCACGGCCTGAAATGGCTTACCACCCCCTGAGGACCCCATGTTTCGTGAACGTACCCTTGCTCTGCTGCGCCCCGCGCTGACCCTGATTGCCGTTTTGATCGCGGCAGGCGTGCTGTGGCAGCTTTATCTCTATTACACCTACGCCCCGCAAACGCGCGACGGCAAGATCCGCGCCGACGTGGTGCCGCTGGCCACGGACGTTTCCGGCAAGGTGGAAGCCGTGCACATTCACGACAACCAGGTGGTGCATAAAGGGCAGCTGCTGCTCAGCCTGGACAAAGTACGGCTGCGCAACGCGCTGGATCAGGCAGAGGCCGCCGTGGAGCGTGCCAACGTCCAGTTGGCGTCATCCCAGCGCGAAAACCGGCGTTATCAGGCGCTGCAGTCGGCTATTTCACAACAGGAACGCGACAATCGCCGCGATGCCCAATCGCTGGCGAAGGCCAATCTGGACCAGGCTCTGGCGGATCGGGCGCTGGCGCGCATCAACCTGCAGCGCGCCGATCTCTATGCGCCGGTGGATGGCGTGATCACTAACTTCTCCCTGCGCCCCGGCGCTTACGCAACCGCCGGTCAGCCGATCATGGCGTTGGTGGATTCCAACAGTTTCTACATCGCCGGATACTTCGAAGAAACCAAGCTGGGCCGCATCCAGAACGGTGACAAGGTGGTGATCCGCATCATGGGGGAACGGCAGCCGCTGTATGGCCACGTCGACGGGCTTTCCGCCGGCATCAACGACAGCGAGCGCACCACCGCCGCCGGCAATCTGCTCGCCAACGTCAACCCGACATTCAGCTGGATCCGTCTGGCGCAGCGCATCCCGGTGCGCATCGCGATCGACACCATTCCCCACGGCGTCGAGCTGATCGCCGGGCGCACGGCGACGGTCAGTCTCAAGGATAACGGGGAATAATCTGCCGCTAACCGTATCGATGCGCTTTATGGCGTGATGGCCAACTTAATCACGCCATCGCGTTTCTCCGCGAACAACGAGTAGGCCTCTGCGATATTCTCCAGCCGGAAGCGATGCGTCACGAACGGCGTGAGATCCAACCCGCCATGCTGGATCACGTTCATCATTCTGCGCATCCGCTCCTTACCGCCCGGGCACAATGCCGTGCGAATAGTATGATCGCCCAGCCCATAGGCAAGCGCACTCACCGGCAGATGGAGGTCTTCGCTATAAACGCCAAGGCTGGATAAGGTGCCGCCGGGTTTTAACACCCGCAGCGCCTGATTAAAGGTGGTTTGCGTTCCCAAACACTCTATGCTGGCGTCCACACCCCGCCCGCCGGTAAGCCTGAAGATCTCATCAACCGCATCGTGTTCCTTGTAATTCAGCAGGACGTTTGCCCCCATCTCGCCCGCCATTTTCAGCTTTTCGGGGGAACTGCTGACGGCAATGATCAGGCTGGCGCCTTGCAAACGCGCCCCGGCGGTGGCACATAATCCGATCGGCCCCTGGGCGAAAATGGCTACCGTATCGCCAATTTTAATGTTGGCATTTTCCGCACCTTTAAATCCGGTAGACATCACATCCGGACACATCAGCACCTGCTCATCGGTCAGCGCATCAGGGATTAACGCCAGATTTGCTTCGGCATCGGGTACCAACACATACTCAGCCTGCGTGCCATCGATAACATTGCCAAAACGCCACCCCGCCGTCGCTTTGTATCCGTGGCAACGGCATTCCGGCAAATAGGCACCGTCCTGAGCGGGAAAACCATCCTGGCAGGCATAGGACGTAAACGAGGGGCAAATGGCGCCGGCCAGCGCTCGCTGCCCTTCTTTAAAGCCTTTAATATTGCTCCCGAGTTTTTCGATAATCCCGACCGGTTCATGGCCCACGGTCAACCCGTGAGGCACGGCATATTCGCCCTTGAGAATATGAATATCGGTACCGCAAATTGTCGTCGTGGTTATTTTAAGCAAGGCATCATTGGGGCCAGGAGAAGGAATCGGTTTTTCAATGAGTTCTATTCTCCCCCTTTCGATAAAGGCGGCGGCTTTCATCATGCGCATGGTGGAAGATCCTTTGGTTTCTGTCGAGGTGATTACAAGAAAGAATAATCCAAACGGTTATTTTTTCTATTTTAATGCCTTGTAAAATAATCATCATCACCAATAACTCCAACAGTGAAATAAAATAGGAAATATAATTAACTGAAGAATCAACCTCACCCCGGAAAACTATTTACCCTCATGTTTTCGAATAGCGCATCGCTTAAGAAAAGAATGGTTAATACCCTAGCAAAAGCTGCATAATTTCTCTTTCTAAATACCCTGCGCCAAGCGAAAATATACGTTATCTGATTGATAAAACATGCAGGAAACGCCATGTCACGATTCACCCTCATCCCGCTGAGCCTGGCACTTGCCGGCTGCGCGCCATTGCAACCTGATGGCTGTGAAAAAGCCAGTGCGGTGAACGATTGCGTCTATGCCTGGCGTACAGGCAGCAATGTTCCAACGGCAAAGCAACCGCCTAACCTGGGATGCGACGGACAAGTCTTTTATGAGCGGCCATACTATTCCGCCTCTGCGAAAGCTGAAAAACGTGAAGGCGAAGTGAGCGCAACGTTTGATGTTGATGATAAGGGTAAAGCCAGAAATATCGTGCTAACGGGCACACCGGAGTTCTATCGCGACACCAAAAGCGCTATCGCACGCAGCTGCTGGATACCAGGCAGCGTTAATGAAACGGCATTGTTTACTTTTAAACTCTCTGGTGATGCTGAAGCCAACCGATAGCGTAGGATAGGTTCCCTTGCAACGGTTGACTCAACGGGAGCGGCGGCATTCGCCGCCGTTACAACATCCACTCGATCGGCAGCCAGCTTGCCACGGTAAGAACGATGCGTTTTACCCAGCCGGCGCCGGGTTCTTGCTGGTGCACCTCGGTGTGGCCGTCTTCGAAGGCTTCTTTCCACACCATTTTGCCTTCGGGCGTCAATACCGGCCGATAGGCGGCGTATTCGAGCGGGCCATCAAACAGTTGGCGGGTGTCGGCCGCCAACGAGGGGCTGTCGATCAAGAATCCCATTTCGCAGTTCAGGTGCGCCGAGCGCGGATCGAAATTGAACGAGCCGATAAATACCCGCTTATCATCGATGGCGAAGGTTTTCGCATGCAACGCCGCGCCGGACAGCCCCAGCGGCTTGAGTTCCTTGCGCCCCGTCGGTTGCCCGGCGCGCAGCTTCAGTTCGAACAGCTCGACGCCCGCCTGCAGCAGCTCACGCCGGTATTTGGCGTAGCCGGCATGCACCACCAGCACGTCGGTGGTGTTCATCGCGTTGGTCAGCACGCGTATGGACTTCCCCTGTTTGGCAAGCGATTCAAAGAAGCTCGCCCCTTCCCGCCCCGGCACGAAATAGGCGGAAACCAGATCCAGTTGCCGGCCGACGCCGCCGATGATCTTACCGAGCTGCGTCACCATCAGCCGATCGCGCGACGCCTTGCCCAGCCCTTTCGCCGGATCGTCGGCCACCAGCTCTACCTGGGTGAATTCCGGCTGGACGGCGCCATCGCGAAAGCGCACCGCGCTGGTTTCCAGCTGCACCGCCAGTTTGCGGGCCCGGTCGCTGCTTTCGGTCGCGGTGGCCTGCGTCAGGAAGGCAGAAAGATTGCCTTTGCCCCGGATAATCTGCTCAACGCCGAACACCGACGCGCTGTTCCAGTAACGATCGAAGACCTCGGCCGTTTCTGCCACTACGCTACCGACGCTCAGCACGTCGAGATCGAGGAAATAGTTTTCGTCGCCGACCTGGAAATACTCGTCGCCAATGTTGCGGCCGCCGATGATCGTCACGGCGCCGTCGACGATATAGGACTTATTATGCATGCGCCGATTCATGCGCATAAAGTCGAAGGCGTAGCCGGCCAGCTTCGGCGTACGCACGGTAGACGGGTTAAACAGACGGATCTCGATGTTTTTCTGCGCGTTCAACGCCGCCAGCGTCTCATCCATGGCGACGCCGTTATCGTCCAGCAACAGCCGCACACGCACGCCGCGTTGAGCCGCGTCATACAGGGTTTTCAGCAGGATCTGTCCGGAGGTGTCGTTATGCCAGATATAGTACTGGGCATCGATCGACCTTTCCGCCATCCGCGCCAACGCCAGGCGGCTGGCGAACGCATCGTGGCCGCTGACCAGCGGCACCACGCCGCTCAGGCCGGGATGCGCCGCCATCTGTTCGGCGGCCCGCGCCGGCAATAGCGCGGCAGGATCCGCCGGCAATGCCGCCTGCGGCAGACGCTGGGAAATATCCGGCAAACGAAAGAGGACTCTTGCCGCAATAATGGCGATCGTCACGGCGAGAATCAGATACACGACAATTTTTATCACGGGAAGCGGCCTCGGAGGTTGACTGCTTTGCTTTATACGTCATTAGGTTGCTTCAATCTATAGGAGAAGCGCGCTATGCCATAAGGCTATAGCGTAAAGCGCGAAGGCGAAACGCCAAACAGTTTTTTAAACGCCACCGAATAGGCGCTGTGGCTCTCGTAACCGCTTTCGAAGGCGGCATGGATGATCGAGTTGCCGGCCAACAGCAGCGGAATGGACGACAGCAGCCGCAGGCGCTGTTTCCACTGGCCGAAGGTAATGCCGGTTTGTTGAGTGAAATGACGCTGGAAGGTTTTCGCGCTGATCGCCAGTGAATCGGCCCAGGCCTCAATGCCGCGATCGTCGGCCGGCGTGATGACCAACAGCCGGCAAATCTCGGCCATTCTCGCCTCTGCCGGCCAAGGCAGATGCAGCGCCAGCTGCGGCTGCAGGCTCAGCTCCTCTAAGAACAGCGCTCTGAGCAGCGCATTGCGTTTGGTCTCCGCCCCTTCGGGCGCCAGCGTCGCCAGCTGAGCGATCAGTTCTCGCAGCAGCGGTGAGACCTGCAATACGCCGTCGCGCAGCGGCAAACGCGCGGCGGTGACTTCATCGACCAAAATCCCGTAAACGCAAATGTTGCTCTGCATGACCAGCTGATGTTCTACCCCCGGCCGCAGCCAGACCGCGGTGGTGGGCGGCACGATCCAACGCCCGCTGCTCGCCTCGACCGCCATAACGCCCTGTTGCGAATAGAGCAAATGGCAGCGTTTATGCGAGTGGTAAGGAATCACAAAGCCCGCCGGATAGTGTTTCACCAGCCCCGTTACCTCGAACGAGGAGTTTTCGTGGCTGCTGAGGTCGATGCGTTTCGTTTCGGCGTTGTCGACTTCGAATCCCATGGTCGTTTGTCCCTTTTGATAACGCAAATGTCTTTTATTTGATAGAGGCGACGCATGATCCTCCATATAGTGACGTTCTCGCAAGCCACACCAGGGGCCTTATGCGAAGAAACTCACTATTTACACCAAAATTTCATCGTTCTGCGTAAAACAAAGGCGATGACGTTGCGCATGCGCTGCGCGATGGCGGCTCGTTGCGGGGGCGACGTGGCCGAAAGTGATGGAAAGGGAAAGCACGGTGGCTTAAATCAGGAGGTATACGCATCAATCAGCAGGTAGCTCAGCCTGGGGGGCGGCTTAATGCTGCAGGGATAGGGAGAGCACCTAGGCTCTCCTCTATCCATTCATGTTATCACCTCAACGGGCCAACTCGGCGCCGTCCAGTTCGGAAATCGCCAGACAAATCACTTCAGTAATGGCCTGTACCGTATAGGCGGTATTGGCAGGGATGATTAACATCTCATGGGGTTGCAACGTCTGATCGTCAACCTTCAGTTCACCGCTCAGCACCATCAGTTTCACCCACCCCGGATGAAAACGCGCCGGTTGTCGGCTGCCGGCATCCAACTTCAGCAACGCCGTATGGCCAGGCGTCTCCCGTTTCAAAATATGAAAACGCACCCCATCGTAAGGCATGTTTTCGTAATGCAGTGACGCCAGTGTTCTCTTATGCATGGTAAGTGTCCTCGTGACCTGTGAGTAGCTGCTCCGCCTTCGGTCGCCATAAAAACGATTGGCGGCTGTCCCTACCGAAAGCACCGTCTCGCAGCCTCTTGGCGAACGGATTAACTGTCGTACTTGCAGCGGCCTGTACGGCCACCGCTTCATGCCTAACCTGCCTCAGGCATGCTACTAAATATATAAGAGCCTCGCCGACGGCGCAAAAAACCGCTGCCAGGTTGAGCGTATATTCATTTCCCGTCGTCAAATCGCTCGGGGCGATAAGCGTGCGGAATGGCGTGCGCGACCGATGCCCCGACAATCCCGGCGCCCACGATAACCATGCGTGATGATGTTCCATTCCTTTAATGATGTCCGTACCTCATTGTAAGTGCTGCCGCCAAAGCAAGCAGGCCGCCAGACAGGCTACTCCACCGCCGCAGGCCAATACGGCATAAGACGTGCACCAGCTCTGGGTGGTATCCATCACGACGCCAAAGGATAAAGGGGCGAACGAACCGATGCCGAACCCCAGCAGCGATCGCCAGCCCATCACGCTACCGAGCTGTTGCGGCGGCACGTTGTCCGCCATCGCGGCCGACAGCACGCCGGAGTCGCCGAGGATGAAGAAACTGCCGATGCTGACGGCCAGCAGCGTCCAGCCCGGCCCCCAGTTCGCCGACCACCCCATCAGCAGCGAGCCCAACGCGCCGGCGGCGCCCATAAACATCAGCACCGATGCACGGTCGAAATAGTCGGAAACGGTGCCGACAATCAGCGTGGCAACCATGCCGGCCAGGTGGATCACCGCCGCGACGATCAATCCGGCGCTGAGCGGATCCAGAGAGAAACCGCTCAACGCCTCGCTGACCAGGCTGGGCGCCCAGGCCCAGTTGCCGAGCAGTTCCCAGCTGTGGGCGATATACCCGACCAGCAACAGCAGGGTCGCATAGGTGATCGCATAGCTTTCACGTTTCGTCTGCCTCCCCAGCGTGCGCAGCTGCGGTTCCCGATAACCGACCAGGGCCAACGAACCCGCCAGCGCCCCCAGCAACGCACCGGCGGCACACAGGGAAAACGCCACGCCGGCCCCCCAGCGCATGGCGCTCCAACCGGCGATGAAAACCGACAGAAGTGCGGCTGACGCAGGCCGGCGAGAATTTTTCCCGCACCGCTTCGCGGGTGATAAGCGAACTGTATGCTGCGGAAAGCGCACTGAAAGCGAGCGCCGGCCGGCAGCGGCTGGTGGTGCACAGCCTGCCGACGTTCACCATGCACTGGCTGATGCCGAAGCTGGCGGCGTTCAATGAGATTCATCCGGAGGTCGCGATTGATATCCCCACCAGCACAGGGGCCGTCGATCGCAATACGCCGTTTGATCTGGCGATCCGGCGCGATCCCGCGCACTTCTCCGGGCTGAAAGCGATCCCTTTTCTGCAGGAAGAGAGCCTGTTGGTCTGCAGCCAGAGCTACTTGCGCGCCATGCCGGTCAGTGCGCCCGGCACGCTGGCCGGGCATACCGCCATCCGCATCCGCGCCCGTGAGGATTTATGGCACAGCTGGCTGAATACCTACCCGACGGCGTTGGACGCCTCGCCGCCGCCGCTCACGCTCGACCATACCTTCGCCGCCATTCAGGCGGCCGAGGACGGCCTGGGGCTGGCCGTCGTGCCTTACCTGTTCTGCGCCAAACATCTGTCGTCCGGCCGGCTGGTGTCGCCTTTCCCGGCGTTGACTATCCGAACCGGCGCTTATTCCCTGCTGCTGCGCGATCGGGACGATGAGGTCGTGAGAAAATTCGCCACCTGGCTGCAGGCGTTTCAGGTCTAGCGGTGGAGTGACAGAACTGTTATTTCCTTCATCTACGACTTCTTCGGGCAGCGCAGACATCCCTTAGTTGGGAACAATCTTTTTCAACAGGCCATAGCGCGCCATCACCCAAAGCGCCATCAACCCGGCGACATGTACCGCCGTATTGAAGAGCCACTGTTGCGTCCAGAGATCGAAGGTCACGAACTGGCTGATGAACAACACCAGATAGACGTGAATGATGAAGGTATACAACGAGTTTTGCCCCAGCACGATCAGGAACCACCCTACGGCCTTGTTGATCGGCTGCCAGCAAACGGTCAGCAGCCAATAGACGCTGGCGATCAGGCAAAAATCATTCAGGATGCGCACGGGCCCCAGCGCATTCTTGGCGGCAAGGTGCTGATAAAACCAGTTGAACTCTGCCGCCGGGATCACATGCATCATCAATGCCGGTGGCATAAAGGGATTGGTATGGTTTTGCGCGACGAACAGCATGCTCAACGCCACCGCCGCCATGGCATAACGCGCCATCTTGCCTGCCTGGGTGCGGGCCAGCGACGCAATCTCCTCTTTATACCACCCGCAGCACAGGCCCAATACGTAGATCAACTGCCAGGCCAGGAAAGGGAAAGCGAACTCGAACTCCGCCGACGTCATCGGCATGCCGCTGATCTGGTAGTAGCCATAAACGATAAGCGACAGCACCAGCAGGCCGGCCCCCCTGCCCGTATTCAATAGCCAGAGGAACAACGGGCTGAACAACAGCAGATAGAAATAGAGCCCCAGAATTTGCGTTTGATGCGGCCCGATCTGTAAAAAAATAATCTCGTTAAACCAGGCCTCTTTGACTTGTTCATTCACCGGATACATCGAGTACACGGCCCCTGAAAAACGATCGACAAAATGCGTCACTTCAAAGGTATCGATAAAGTCCAGCATTTGCAGCAGCAAAATACTTATAATAATAACGATGTTAACGAAATAAAGCTTCACCGCACGCCGTAACAGAGAATAGGCCACCGTCAACATAGGCTCAGTTTGTAACTGTCGCCGTTTCATATTGCCGAGAATAAAGCCGGACAAAATAACAAAACCTTCCGCCCCGGTCGTCAAACCGAATCGTTCCCAGGTGAAAACATTCAAAACAGACATAATCTCTACGTGCGCAGCCACCATCATCACCAGGGCTATGCCGCGCAGCATATCGATGCGTAAATCACGCCTCCCGATGGCAACATAGTGAAGCGCCGTCGCCGGATACTCATCAACTTGCTGTAAATTCATTTGGTTATCTCATGATGACTCGGTTTGAAAGACGGCACCACGCGGTTTGATTGCACCTATAATTAATTAAAGAATAAATCCATAACTTACTAATCATTTTATTCCCCAGGCAGGCCTCTAGGAATTTTAGATGAGAAAATAAATTTATCCGCTCGCAGCATGTTTTTTTACAGCCGCACCTGCTCATGACAACCATATAAAAAGAACGGAGTGCACGTTTAATTTTAAAGCAATGTTCTTGCTAATCCTTCACCCTTAACTAAACTCTCTATCTATATCACGACCTCCTTGCCGGGAATGAAATGCATGGCGCATTTTTATTTTTCATCTTTTGAAAAAAGGAGCCCCCCTGCACCGCTAAAAACCTCGCGGGCAATTGCGTTCCTTTGGCAAACACTTGCCGTTGCCGCTCTGGTGGTCGGTGCCAACTACATTCGCTGGCGTTGGATGGCGTCGCTCAATTATGACGCCTTATGGTATGCCGTTCCCTTGGTGATAGCGGAGACCCTGGCCTATTGCGGCACGATCCTGTTTACCCTCAATCTGTGGCAGGTACGCGACGTCAAACGCTGGCCGCCACCGCGCGATATACGTCAATGCCTCGATCCTGACGACACGACGGCACCGCGTCCGGTCAAAGTCGATCTGTTTATCGCCACCTATTCCGAAGATACCGAACTGGTCAGGCTGTCGATTCAGGATGCCAAACGAGTCACTTATCCCTTCCCCCTGGATTATCGCATTCACGTTCTGGATGACGGCAAGCGCGCCGAGATGCGCCGCGTCGCCGAACAAGAAGGCGTGAATTATCTGTCACGCGAGAACAACATCGGTTTTAAGGCCGGCAATCTACGTAACGGGCTGGAACACACGGACGGGGACTTCATCGTCATTTGCGATGCCGATACCCGTGTCTTCCCGTCCATCTTGACCGACACGCTGGGCTATTTTCGCGATCCTTTGGTCGCCTGGGTGCAAACGCCACAATGGTTTTACGATCTGCCCGCAGGAAAGCGTCTGCCGTACTGGTTGAAGGGCAAGCTCGGGCAGCCCGGCTATGTTGCCGGGCGCGCGCTGGAAAAGGTGATGGGCCCCCTCACCGTCGGCCACGATCCCTTCTTCAACGATCCCAAGATGTTTTACGACGTGATCTTGCGCCGCCGCAACTGGGCCAATGCCGCCTTCTGTTGCGGCGCGGCGTCGCTTCATCGGCGCGAGGCTATTATGCAGAGCGCGTTGCGTAGCTATGCACGCGCCGTAGAAACGGAAATCGATCGCTATACCCGCGACGTAACGGATGCCGGGCTGCGCGACGAGCTGGGGCGGGCGATGAAACCCCAGGTGGCGTTAGATACCGAGTTGACCCCTTATAAATTCCACGTGTCGGAAGACATTTATACTTCGATCGTACTGCACGGCGATCCCGAGCGGCGCTGGCGTTCCGTCATGCATCCTGAGGTGGAATCGAAAATGCTGTCGCCGCAGGATTTGCTGACCTGGATGATTCAGCGTTTCAAATATGCGGCGGGCTCGCTGGATATTGCGCTGCATGATGCGGTCTTCAGCGCGAAGAACTTCAGGCTGAGCCTGGCGCAGAAGCTGATGTACGGCACCACGTTCTGGTCATATCTGGCCTGCTTATGGAATACGGTGTTCCTGATCTCACCGCTAATCTATCTGTTTACCGGCATTCCGCCGGTTTCCGCTTACTCGCTGCCCTTTTACCTGCACTTCTTACCGTTTTTCCTGCTGTCGGAGCTGGCTTTCATGTTCGGCACCTGGGGGATCTCTGCCTGGGACGGAAAAGCCTCTTACCTTTCGCTGTACTCCATGAACCTGCGTGCGCTGGATACGGTGTTGCGCGGCGAGAAGATCAAGTTCCACGTCACGCCCAAAGAGCGCCAGCAAGGCAACTTCCTGACGCTGGTCAAACCTCAGCTGGCCATCATTGCCTTGACGCTGCTGGGGCTATTATGGGGCGGCATTCAGCTGTATCTCGGCAAAGTGGACGATCCGGCCGGCTACGTGATCAATATTTTCTGGGGCGGCGTAAACATTATCGCCATGTTGCCGATGGTGCTCGCCGCGCTGTGGCGTCCTGAATCAGAAACGCCTTCCGAGCAGCAGGAGGCCGGGCAAGCATGACGTGGAAACACTCATTGTTGCAAGCGCGGAGCTATATTGCGGTCATCATAGGTTTCCTGCTGGCATTCGGCATCGTGGTTTATGTTGAGACGCATATGCCCCCCGCCCCGGCGGAAAGCGCCGAGCTGACGCTGAGCGCCGATTTCCCAACGCTGCCCGCACCGCGCGCGCTCACCTTCGATGAAGCCGTTTGGGCGCGCATCGCCTGGCAATACTTCGTCAACAACACGCAGTCCAACGGACTGGCGAATGCCATCGACAACCAGCCCTATACCACCATGTGGGATACCGGCAGTTATCTGATGGCAGCCGTGAGCGCGCAACGGCTCGGGATCATTACGCGCGACGAGCTCAATGCGCGCGTGAATGCCGTTCTGACAACGCTGTCGTCGTTACCCCTGGCCGACGGCCAGTTGCCGTCGCTGTATTACCATACCCAGCGTTCGATCCGGCTGAACAGCCTCAGCCAAAACGAAAGCCAACCCGATTGGTCGGCCGTCGATATCAGCCGTCTGTTGATGGCGTTGGACATCGTCGCCTGGCTGTACCCGGAACAGACCGCGGCGATCGCACGCTTAACCGCCCCCTGGCGGTTCGACGCCCTATTTATGCAGCAGGAGCCGCAACAGCCGCTGAATTTCCGCGCGGCGAAGAAATGGCAGCTCGTCACCCAAGGCAACCGCGACAGCTACGGTTATCAGCTTTACGCCGTCAACGGGCTGCGTCGCGTCAGCCCCCTGGCCGCCATCGTTCTCGGTTCACAACAGCCCTCGCCGCGCACCATCAGTATTGACGGCCTGCGTATTCCCTACGACAGCCTGGTCAAAATCGGCAAGGTCGATCACCCGGTCGTTACCACCATGCCCTATCTGCTGACCGGCCTGGAGGCGGGGTTCGACATCCGTTCGGCGGAAATCAGCTGGCGGGTGATGAAAGTACAGGAAAGCCGCTACCGCAGCCACGGCGATTACGCCTATGTGAACGCCGACAATGAAGAACAGTTGCCGCGTTTTATCGACGATGCCGTCATCAGCCGCTTCCCGGCACTGATCGACAAATCGCGGGCGGAAATCAAAGAGGCGGCACTGCAGCTGTCGACCAAATCGGTGTTCGGGTGGTACGCGCTGTTTCGCACGCCGTGGAGTGACGAGATGCGCCGGCGTGCCGCCGTGTTGTTCGAGCCGGGGCGCGGCTGGTACGAAGGCATCATCGCCGCCAATGGGCAACAGAGCCGGGTGATCGGTGCCAATACCAATGCCCTGATATTGGAAAGCCTGGTCTATATCGCGCAAGGGCCGCTGTTTTGCCAAAACTGCGCTCCCGCGCCCCCTGCGAATCCTGCCGACGGTCAACGGCCGTAATCAGTCATAAGGAGCCACTATGTTTCATCATTATTCCGTCAGGCCGTTTGTCACGCTGTGTCGGCGCGCGCTGTGCGGCTGTTTGCTCTTGTTGCTGACGGTGCCTGCGGCCATGGGCGATACCCAACTGCCCGCCGCCGCCTATCCGCAGCGCCACGGCGACCTGACGCCGCGCGAACAGGCGATGGCGGTCAAAGCCTGGCAATACTTCGTCACCAACTACCAACCGGCGACCGGGCTGGTCAACGCGGTCAACAACTACCCTTCAACCACCATGTGGGACAGCGCCTCCTACCTGGCCGCACTGACGGCCGCCCGCGAGCTCGGTATCATCGACAAGGAACAGTTCGATCAGCGGCTGATCAAGTTTCTCGCTACGCTCAACACCGTGCCGCTGTTCCAAAACCAGATGCCGAACAAGGCCTACAACACCATCACCGCGCAAAAGGTCGATTATCTCAACAAGCCCGGCGAGATCGGCTTCTCATCCATCGATATCGGCAGAATGCTGCTGTGGTTGAAAATCATCAAAGAGCGCTATCCCGAATTTGCCAACGACGTCGATAACGTCGTGCTGCGTTGGGATTTCAGCCATATCATCGACGACTGCGGCACGCTGTATGGCGCCAATCTGGATGCCAATAAACAGCCGGTTTATGTCCAGGAAGGCCGGCTGGGCTATGAGGAATACGCCGCCAGCGGTTTCCAGCTGTGGGGGTTCTCCACCTGCCAGGCCTCCCGCGCGGAGCCTTACCAGTTGGCGGACATTTATTGTGTTCTGGTCCCGTATGATTCACGCGATCCGCGCACCACCAGTCAGCATAACTATGTGGCGACCGAACCCTATGTGCTGCACGGGCTGGAGATGGGCTGGGACACCAGCGACGATCGCAGTGACGATCTCGCTAAACACAGCCACCCCTGGATGCAAGACTTCGCTAACCGCGTCTATCAGGTGCAGGAAAATCGCTACCAGATTACCGGCCGTCTGACGGCGCGTTCCGAACATCAGCTCGATCGCGCGCCGTATTTCGTGTACGACACCGTCTACTCCGACGGCTTCGACTGGAACACCATCACGGACAAGGGAGAATACGTGCCCGATACCGCCGCCATCTCGCTCAAAGCGGCGCTCGGCATGTGGAGCCTGTGGCAATCCCCGTATACCGATCGGCTGCTCGACGTGATTGAGAACGCCAGTGAAAAAGACAAAGGTTTCTACGAAGGCCTGTATGAAAACGGCGCCGGCCCGATCCGTGAGTTTACCGCCAACAACAACGGCATCATGCTCGAAGCCCTGCTGTTCAAAAAGCAGGGGCGACTGCTGAAATTCAATACCCCTGACCCAAGCAGCGCCAAGTATGCGCCGGCCCTGTGGGATAAAACGCTGGTGAACGTGTTTGACGACAAAAACACGCCCTTTAACCGGCCTTTCATCACGCCGGACGCCAACCTGAAGACCTGGTGTCAACAAACGGGGGTCGCGCTGCGCAATGCGCCTTCCTGCAAAGCCTGTAAATGCCCGCAGTGCCAGAATGACGCGCCCATGAAACTGCCTCCGGTAGCGACATCATGCTTAAAACCCTGACGCTGATCGTTTCCGTCGTCATCGCACTCGGGCTGGTCGTGTTGCTGGGCGTCATGGCGCGCCCCGACGGCGCCGGGTCCGTGTGGGAGCACGGGCAGCAGCAGCCTCGCCGTGGTGCGTTAACCGAGGAGCAGCGGCAATGGGCCGACGTTGCCTGGCGCTATGTGCAGAACAACACGCAGCCCGGCTCCGGTTTGGTGAACGGCAAAGATCGTTACCCGATCGTTTCGCTGTGGAACATCGGCGACAGCCTGATTGCCTTGAGCGCCGCGCGGCGTTTGGATCTGATCCCGCAGCGGGAGTTCGATGCCCGTTTGTCGGCGCTGCTGACGACGCTCGATCGTTTACCGGTGACCCGCATAGGCGCGCCCGGTGCGTTGTACGATGCGGTCAGCGGCGCTTTCAGTCAGAACGGTGGCACCGCCGGCGAAGCGCAAGGGATGGCTCGCCTGCTGGTTGGCATGCGTTTCACGGCGCAAAGCTTCCCCGAATACCGCACCTTCCTCGAACGAATCGCGCTGCGCTGGAACTTCTGCAACCTGCTGACCCAAGACGGCCAGCCGCTCGACGGACGAGAGCAAAACGGCGCTTGGCGCAGTGCCGCAGCCAGCGACGTAGGCTATGCCGACTACAACGGCGCGGCTTTCCGCCTGTGGGGATTTCAGCGTACATCAACGCGAACGGCACCGTTCAAAACCGCGGTCGTCTACGGTGAGCCCCTCGCCGTTACGGCACGCGATCCGCGCCTCACCGGCGCGCCCGCCGGCATCGAAAGCACCCCCTATCTGCTGACCGGCCTCGAGATGGGATGGCCGGCACCCCATCCCGGCGAGGCGGCCGACGTCAGCATGGCACAACGGGCCCAACGCCTTTACCAGGCGCAGGAAACGCGCTGGCGTCGGGAGAAAATCCTCACCGCCCGGGCGCAATATTCGCGCAGCACGGCGCCGTGGGAGGTGTATGACAGCCTGTTCGCCAACGGCTATGCCTGGAATACCCTGGCGGACGACGGCCGCTATGCGCCGGAGCTGGCGCTGCTCTCGACCCGCGCCATTTTCGGCCTGTGGGCCTTGTGGGACACCCGTTACACCGACGCGCTGATGCAGCTGGGCCGGCTGCATCAGGATGAGAAACGCGGCTGGTTTGAAGGCCGTTACGAAGCCAACGGCGGCTACAACGCCACCTTCACCCTCACCACCAACACCGTGGTGTTGGAGGCATTGCTGTTCAAACAAAACCGTGGCCCGCTGCTGCAGGCACCGCTCAACGACGGCTACCTTGGCGTACGCATGAAAGACGTCTTCAACTGGCCTGGGCACTGTCTGCCGCAGGAGCGTCTACCGCTCTCCAGCGCGAAAGGAGGATGACATGGGCATCAATTATGAAGAGCTGTTCAATAACAGCTACAGCCGCATCACTCAGGGAGATAAAGGCGATCGGTTCTTCACCCATTTTTATGCGTTGTTTATCGGCAGCACCGAAGACCTTAGCTCGCCGGGCAGCATCGCTCAGCGGCTGGAAAAACAGAAAATCATTTATAAAACCTTTTTCTACATGCTCTCGGTCGCCAATACCCATATCGTGGCGGATTACCTGGTGCAGGTGACGCAAGAAGGCAGCCCGCAAAGCCTCAATCTGCCGCCGTCGATTTATGCGCTGTGGCGCAAGGCCGTGCTGCAAACCGTGCGGGATCTCGATCCCGAATGCGATGAAGAGATCCTGACCGCCTGGGCCATCGTGCTGGCGCCGGGGCTGGAATTCATGCGGCGGCAGGCCGAACTGCATCACAATCCCAGCGCGCAATCGGGGCTGCCGGGATGAACAAGCTGCCGCTGCTTTCCGCGCTCAACGCCCCGCCTATTGCGCTGGCCATTTATGACGCCGAAGAACGGCTGAGCTATTGGAACCGGCGCGTAATCGAGTATTACCCCGGCCTTGAATCCTGGTTACGCGTCGGGCTTACGCTCGCCGACGTCTTACGCATGATGATCGACATCAGCTATCCGGCGTTGCATGACGAAGCCAAAAAGCGCATGGCGGCCACCTTGCTGGCCAACTACCGCCGGCCAGATCATTACGAAGTTCGACGGATCACCGATCGCACCCTGTATATCCAGCACCACCGGACGCCCGAGGGCGGCGTGATCAGTACCCATACCGATATCAGCCGCTATGCCGACGTCATTAAAGCCGAACAACGGCTGCACAGTGACTTTATTCTGGCGGCCGAAACCTCGCGCATCGGCATCTGGGAATGGGATTTGGCAACAGACGAGCTGCAGGTCAATGACGCGTTGCTGCTGTTGCTGGATATTCCGCGCACCAATCCGGTGCTTTCCGGCAGCTTGTGGACGCAGGCCTTTCCGGCCGACTGTCTGGCGCATTTCACGCAGAGTATTCGCCAGGCGAGCCGGGCCATCCTGCCGATTTTCGCCTGCGAAGCAAAAGTGCAGCGCACGGATGAGCGTTACGGCTGGGTGTCGCTGCAGGGCCAGATCGTGCAGCAAGGCATGCACGGCGAAGTGCAGCGGGTCATCGGCACGCTGCAGGATATTACGGAACACAAAGAGGCGGAGGCCTCATCCCGCCAGTCGGTTGAGATAGCCAAAGCGGCCAGCCAGGCGAAAAGCGAGTTTCTCGCCAATATGAGCCACGAAATACGCACGCCGATGAACGGCATTCTCGGCATGACCCAACTCTGCCTTGAGACCGAGTTGAATCAGGAACAACGCGACTACATCACGATGGCATACAGTTCCGCGCGCGCGTTGTTGAAAATTATCGATGACATTTTGGACTTCTCCAAAATCGAAGCGGGCAAGATCAGCCTGGATCCGGAAGATTTCGCCCTACGGCCGTTGATTCAGGAGATCACCCGCCCGCTGACGCCCAAGTTCTCCGAGAAAAACGTAGAGCTGCTGGTGGATATCCACCCTGACGTTGCCGACGAGATCTATGGCGACCCGTTGCGGCTACGCCAAATACTGACCAACCTGATCGGCAACGCGCTCAAATTTACTCCCGCTGGCGAAGTGGTGCTGCGTATCGAGCCGGTGGCCGACGATCCGCATCGTTTGTTGTTCAGCATCCGCGACAGCGGTATCGGCATCGCCAAAGACAAGCAGAAAGTCATTTTCGAATCGTTCAGCCAGGCGGATAACTCGACGACCAGAAAATACGGCGGCACCGGTCTCGGGCTGACGATCTCCGCCAGGCTGGTGGCGATGATGGGAGGAGAATTGCAGGTCGACAGTGATGCCGGGCGCGGCAGCTGTTTCTATTTTTCCCTGCCGGTGTTGTCAGGCGCGCGCAGAGAAAGCGTCGGCTGGCCGCAGACGCTGGCGGGCATCGAGGTGCTGGTGGTGGACGACAATGCCACCAACCTGCGTCTGCTGTCCGACCTGCTGCGCAATATGGGATTGAAACCCACTCTTGCCGGTTCAGGCAAAGAGGCGCTGGCGCTGATGAACAATCGCGCGCCTTTCCCGCTGGTGCTGTTGGATGCGCAAATGCCGGAAATGGACGGTATGGCGCTGGCGCTGGAGATCATGTCTACCCCATCATTGCGGCATTGCACGCTGATTATGCTGAGTTCGACGGGCAGCCGGATCGATAAGGCGGTGCTGAAAAAAGTCGGGGTCTCCTTTTTCCTGATGAAGCCTATCGATGCCGAGGAACTGTTTGCCGCCATGGAGCAGGCGCTGATGCCGATGCTACCGAGCGCGCCCGCAGCCGCCCCCCCCACCCACGAGCCGCCGGTGAACGCGGCGGCCCCCCGCTATCATTTGCTGATCGCCGAAGACAATCCGATCAACCAAAAGCTGGCGCTCAGCTTTATCGGCAAACTGGGGCACAGCGCCGATCTGGCCGGCAATGGCGCCGAAGCGCTGAACCGGCTGCAAACGGCGCGCTACGACGTCATTCTAATGGATTTGCAGATGCCGGAAATGGACGGCGTCGAAGCGGTACAGGCGATTCGTCAGGCAGAGCGGCGGCAACCGGCGGGCGAACCGACGCAGCGGATCATCGCCATGACCGCACACGCCATGAAAGGCGACAGAGAAAAATGCCTGCAGCTCGGCTTTGACGGTTACATTGCCAAACCCATCCTGCTGGAGAAACTGGCGGAGGAAATTACGCAGGTCGTCGCGGCTCCGGTACTCGCCTTCGATTATCCGCTTGCGCTCGCGCAGTTGGACAACGATCCGGCGCTGTTCAACGAGCTGGCGGCGATGTTTATCGACGAATTGCCTGGTCTGTTGAATACCTTGCAAGCGGCGATCGCCGCTCAGACATGCGACGAGATCAAACGCTGCGCGCATCGCCTCAAAGGCGAAACGCTGCACTTTGCCGGCTCGCCGCTGACACCCTGTTTGCAAGCCATTGAGCAGGCCGCCGGCGCCCGCGATCTCGCGTCGCTCCCCTCTCTGCAGTCGCAGTTGGCGCCGTTGAGCCGGCAGCTACGCGACGCGCTGATCGCCATCGTGGAGGCAACATGAAAACAAAATTCTGGCTCTCTCTGGGGCTGCTGGTCTGCGCGTCATCCCCCCTTGCCCAAACGCCGCGCAGCGTTTCTCTCGATGGCGTTTGGCAATACCAGGACGCCAACCCGCCCCATGACGATCGGCAGCGCCTGACGCCGAATTGGCGTCCTCTGCGGGTTCCGGCGAACTGGTACAGCGCCGGCGTCGATCACCAGGGCGCTCTGTGGTACCGCACGACATTCACCCTGCCGCGCCTCGCCCACGATCGGCTGGCCACGCTCACTTTCGACGGCGTCGACTATCGCACGGAGGCCTGGCTCAATCAGCGTTTTATCGGGCGGCATCAGGGCTATTTTCAGCGTTTCCAGTTCGACGTCACGCAGGCGGCTCAGCGCGAAAACCACCTGCTGGTGAGGGTGGACAGTCCGTTTGACCCCCCCGGCAGCGTCTGGCCGCTGCACAAGCGCGTGATTAAAGGCGTACTGTCGCAGCACGATACCCGCCCCGGCGGTGCCTGGTCGCCGCAAGGCCAGGACGCCAACTCAGGCGGTATTTGGCAGCCGGTCACGCTACGCCTTAGCCGCGGTGCAGCGATCGATAACCTCACGGCGCTGCCCGACTGGCGTCAGGGATTGGCGCGGCCGACGCTGAACATCCGTCTCGACTATCGGGTGAATCGGCCGAGAAAGGCGCGCCTGATCCTGCGCCTGACGCCGCTGAATTTCACCGGCAAGAGCTATCGCCTTTCTCGCCGCGTAACGTTGACCGGCGAAGCACCGCTCGCCGTTTCGCTGCCGATGCCGGGCGCCGCACTTTGGTGGCCATACGGCCATGGGGCGCAACATCTTTATCGCATCGAGGCAACGTTATCCGACGCTGAAGGCTTGCTGGATAGACACACGTCGCAAACCGGTTTGAGAGACGTTCGTGAGCTGGCATCAGGCCACGGCTGGACGATCAATGGCCGGCGCCTGTTTATTCGCGGCACCAACTATATCGGCTCACCGTGGCTCGGCAGCATGACCGCCCCGCTTTATCGCCGGGATCTGCTGCTGATGCGCGCGGCAAACATCAACGCGGTACGGGTGCACGGGCACGTTGCCGGCCAGGCGCTGTATCGCGAGGCCGATGAACTGGGCATGTTGCTGTGGCAAGATATGCCACTGCAATGGGGGTATGACGACAGTGAAGCCTTCGCCGCCGAAGCGGCGCGCCAGGCCGGCGATCTGCTGCGACAACGGGGCAATCACCCTTCGGTGATCGTGTGGGCCGGGCAAAATGAACCGCCTTTCGACTCCCCGTGGATGAAACAGCGGTTTACCGATTGGACCCCCACGCTCAACCGCCGGCTGGCGCAACGCGTGGCGGACACGTTGAGCGAAGACCGCACCCGCATCGTTCACCGCTGGTCGACGGTCGCCGAGCATTACTGGCAGGGATGGTATTTCGGCTCTGTCGGTGATTTCCTCAAGCCGGCGACCACGGCGATCATCAGCGAGTTTGGCGCGCAGGCGCTCCCTCGCCTCGCCACGTTGCGCACCATCATTCCGGCGGCGAAGCTGTGGCCCGCCAGCACGTCACCCGACGATCCGGGCTGGAAGGTGTGGCAATATCACAACTTCCAGCCCGAGCAGGCTTTTGGCCTGGCCAAATTGTCGCGTGGCGCTACGATAGAGAGCTTTATCGCGAACACCCAGGGTTATCAGGCGGAAGGCATCCAACTGGCGGCGGAGAGCTATCGACGCCAACGCTATCAACCGGTCGCCGCTCTGTTCCAGTTTATGTTCAGCGAAACCTGGCCTTCAATCAACTGGGCGGTCATCGATTATCAACGGCACCCCAAAGCGGGTTACTTCGCCTTGCAACGCGCCTATCAACCGGTGCTGCCCTCCATCGAGCCGCTCACGCTCAACTGGCGACCGGGCGAAAGCGGTAAGGTCGGCCTGTGGGCGATCAACGATCGCTGGCAAGACTACACCGCTGCCACGTTGCGTTGGCGAGTAACGCAAGGCGAGCAGGAGCTGGCGCGCGGCGAGATGGCGCTCGATCTGCCGGCGGACAGCGGTCGTAAACTGAAGGAGCTCAAGCTCACGCCGCGTACGGCACAGCCCTTGCAGGTAGTGACGGAACTGACGGACAGCAACGGCCTTCGCCTGGGTGAGAATCGCCGGCAATTTTCGGTGGGCATCCCATAAACGATGCCGCGCTACGGTTTTCGCCGCTGCTGTCCGTGGATGTCGACTAACGCGCAGAGCTTCTCCAACGTCACCGCCGGTGAAAAATAGAAGCCCTGCGCGACGTCACATCGATATTGAGTCAGGTAGTGGAGCGATTCTTGGTCTTCCACGCCCTCCGCCAAGACTTCATAGTTGAGCTTATGCAGCATATCGATGATGTTTTGCACGATAATGCGGCTTTCCGCATCGCTCTTCAGCTGTTTGATCAGGGAGGCGTCCAGTTTGACAACGTCGGCGGGGATATGGCGCAAATAGTTTAAATTGCTGTAACCGGCGCCGAAGTCATCCAGCGCAATGCGATGCCCGTTAGCCTTTAGCGTATGCAGACAGGCCAGCGCCACGCTGCTTTCCTGGATACGTTGCGACTCCAGACACTCTATCTCAATATCGCCCGGCTGCAGCCCTCGCCGGACAATGGCCTCGTGCAACCGCGCAGCAAAGTGCCGCTCGGCCAGATTGCCGGCCGTCACATTGATCGAAATCGGGAACACGATCCCCGCTTCGCGCATCAACAGCAGCTGTTCAATCGACTGCGCGATGACGAACTCGGTAAGCGGTTTTATCAGAGAGGTATTTTCCACCAGCGGAATGAATTCCGCCGTCGGGATAGCCCCCAAGCGTTCATGCCGCCAACGCAATAATGCCTCCGCACCGACAATCCTGCCGCTTGTCAAATCAATCTGGGGCTGATATTCCAAAAACAGCCCGCGATTCTGCTTAAGACTCTGCGCCAATTCATTGAACAGATTGAACTTATGTTTACGCACCGCATCTTTCGGCTCGCTGTAAAGAGAAACGATCCTGCCTTCGTCTATCGAATCATGCAGCGCGCTGGTCGCCTGGCGCAAAATCTCGGCAGGATCGGCATGCGGCGCGGAAAATAACGCATAACCGGCATAAAGTTCCAGCCGCAACGGCACGTCCCCCCTCACTTCGCGGTGCAGACGGTCGGCGCAGCGCAACAAATCGTGCTTGGCCTGCGGTATTTGCTGCGCCGCGATGATGACGGCGAAACGTCCTGGCGCGATGCTGTATAACATCCGATCGCTGAGAAAAGTCTCTTTCAGGAAATGGCCGATGTCCCCCAGCAGTAACTCTACCGTAGACAGGCCGAAGGAGCGTGCCATCTCGTAGGCGTACTTGATATCTATCGTATCGACCAGCAATAACGCGTATTTTCCCGTATCCGCTAGATTACCCAGCTCCCCCATTAGACGTTGACGATTGGGCAAGCGGGTAATGGCATCGACCAGGCCGATTTCGCTCTGTGCTTCGATGAGCTCGGCAACGATAGTGGCCATACTGCGTAGCAGTTCGACCTGGCGACGCGTTAAGTGCTTTGGTCGCGGGCCAACGAGGCAAAATGCGCCGATCGTGTAACCTTCGCGGGTGGAAAGCGGGATGGCGGTACAGTGGCGGACAGCCGCCTCCCCCCTGACCATGGGATCCGATGCAAAGCGTTCATCCGCGAAAGTATCCGGACAAAACAGCGCCTCGCCCTGCAGGCGAACGAAATTGAACAAAGGGCTGGCGAAATCTATCTCTTCAAAGCCGATGTCAATCTGTGCGCGGAGCCAGATCTTGCGCGATCCGTACAGGCAGATGAGGCAACCCGACGCCTCCAGCAGTTTACGGGTGATATTCAGCACCTGATGGATCGCATCGTCGTGGCCGGCCCCCAAGGCCGCCAGTGCATCGATGGCCGCCAGGCGCTCGTCTTCGTTCTTACTGAGATGTCTTAGCATTCGTTCACAGCTCGCAGATGGCGTAAGTGCCTTTGCCGGCGGATTTCGCCTGATACATTGCGCTATCGGCGCTGGCCAACAGCATTTCCGCCGTCACCTCTCCGTTCGAAGAGATCGCCGCGCCAATGCTGGCGGACAGGCAGACCTTTTGTTGACCGATCTGCGAAATGCCGGCCAGCTGCGCCAACACCTTTTCGCAGAATTCGTTGACCTCGCGCCGCGGCGCCGTCAACGGCCACAGGATCACCGTGAATTCATCGCCGGCCAGGCGCGATACGCTGTGGCGTTCGCCGGCGCAGGCGCTGAGCAATTTGGCGAACGTCTTCAGGATCACATCGCCGAAGTCATGGCCATAGCTGTCGTTCAGGGTCTTGAAACCATCAAGATCGATGAACAGCAGCGCCATCTGTCGCTGGTGGCAACAGGCCTGCAGCGTGCCCGATAACCGGCGCAGAAATGCGCGTCGGTTGGTCAATCCGGTCAGCATGTCGTGCGTCGCGTCATACTCCAACCGTTGCTGCAGGCGCTTCAGTTCAGTGATGTCCATGGCGAGAATGTAAAATCCCTGCGCTTCGCAAGGCACCAGCGTGGTGTGGATCATCAGCAGCCCCTGCTGGGTCTGCAATTCGTTTTCGAAACTGACCATTTCGCCCGCCAGAGCCCGTTCGATCATCGGCTTGGCCATTTGATAGACGCTTTCGCCCATAAACTCGCGCACCGTCATGCCCTGCAGGCTGGCCTCTTCCAGACCAAACCAGGTTTTATAGGCGCTGTTGGCAAACAGATAGCGTTCATTGGCGTCGATCTGGCTGATTAACGCCGGCATGTTGTCGGTAATGGCGCGCAGGCGTTCTTTCTCCGCGCTGAGCTGAGATTCGGCGAGTACCCGGGTTTCTATCTCTTCGTTGAGCTTTTTAACCACCACGTTGAGCTCATGCGTGCGGATTTCGACGCGCTCTTCCAGCTCATGCTGCAAGGCGAACAGGTCGGCCTCCGCCGCCTTGCGCTCGCTGATGTCGACGATAACCGAGATAAAATGGTCCGGCTTGCCGTTCGGCAGGCGATTGAGCGCCACCGTCAACTGCACCCAGACGATCGAGCCGTCGGCGCGGAAATAACGCTTTTCCATCGAATAGGTGCTGATTTCGTTTTTCAGCAGCTGTTGCAAGTACTCCAGATCGGTATTGAGATCGAGTGGATAAGTGATGTCCTGAAACGTGCGATCCATCAGCTCGCGCTCAGAGTATTGCAGCATTTCGCAGATGCGCGGATTGACCCGCAGCCAATAGCCCTGCAGCGAGACCAGCGCCATGCCCACCGCCGCCTGAGAAAAGGTCTGCTCGAATAGCGCCTCCGTGCGCTGCAGATCGGATTTCAGGTTTTCGGTATAGACGTGGCGCTCAATGCTTTGCAGATACTCTTCCACTACCGCGGCGAAGTCATGCAGGTCGGCCAGTTTGTCCTGAGGAAAAGGATGAGGGTGGCTGTCGATAATGCAAAGCGTGCCGAGCGGCAAGCCGTCCAGCGATAGCAACGGCTGCCCGACATAAAAACCGATCCTCGGGCCACCGACCACCAGCGGATTATCGAAAAAGCGCGGATCCTTGGCAGTGTCGGGCACCACCAGCGTTTCACGCTGCAAGATGGCATGGCCGCAAAACGAGATATTGCGCGGCGTTTCCCGCGCATCCAAGCCATAGCGCGATAAAAACCATTGGCGATCCCGGTCGATCAGTGACACCAGCGCAATGGTGACGCCGAAATATTTGGCGGCCAGCCGCGTGATGCGATCCAGCTTTTCCACCGAGTTCGAATCCAGCACGTTCAGCGAATTCAATACCGACAGGCGTTCGGCCTCGTTTTCGGGGAAGCAGGGTTCGAGCATATTGACTCCTGTTGCGTCTCCAACGGGCCACGCCGCCTTTCAGGTCCGATCGCCCGTCGTATTTTTAATCAGAATCAGTTCGTTGCGTCCGTCGGCGGAACGGTAACGAACTTCGTCCATCATGGAATAAATCAGTATCAATCCGATTCCGCTTTCTGGCCAACTTTCCAGCGAGCCCGGTTCGGGGAACGACCGTTGTTTATCCGCTACCGCCTGCAGAATGTCCGCCGGTATAGGACGCCCGCTGTCGGTGAGCGTCACGGCGATCGCGTCGGCAAATAGTGACATAGTCACATCCACGTTATGCCGCACGTCGTAATTGACGCCGTGCCGGACGATGTTGCTGAATGCCTCGCTGGCCGCCAAATCCATCTGATATATCGCTGCCGGATCAAGCGCGAACGGCGCCACGAACCGCTGAAAAGCGTTGCTCAGCGTATCCAGATTTTCAAGCGCCGCACCCAGGCGCAGCGTGGTGGTGGCTGTCTCCATCAAGGCCTCCCGGTTAAACGCCACGCTATTCGCGGGCAAGGATATTTAGCGCGTCCTGCCGCGTAGCGCCGATGGTAAAAATCCGGTCCATACGGGTCAGTTTGAACAGATGCTGAATATTGCCGTTCAGCGAACACAGCACCAGTTCCCCTTTTCCGTTCAACGTTTTGAGTATCGACACCAGCGCGCCCAAACAGCTACTGTCGATGAAATCGACTCGGCTGAAGTCGAGCAGTACGTGATTACCGTTACGCTCGATCACTTCCAGCACCTGCTGCTTGAACGCCAGCGCGACGGAAGCGTCGAGGCGGCGCACCAGCGGCACCACGATCTCGATGTCATTTTCGGTGTACATTTCAAAATTCATGGTCTTCCTCATCGAAGTTGTCTGCGGTTATGCGGTGCGCTCGATCGCCACCAGCGAAATATCGTCATTAAAGAAACGGCCGTACTCTGCGAGCCCGTCAGGCTCCGGTCGGCTCCAGTCGCCCAGCTCGCGTTCAACGCGCTGGAAAACCGCGGCCGTCGCCAGCAGACGATGCTCTGTCAGTAACTGCTGCAGCCGCGTTTCTCCATAGAGCTCTCCCGCGCGGTTCTCACATTCGCTGATGCCGTCACTGTAAAGATAGAGCCGTTCGCCGGGCGCCAGAGAAAACTCGCAGCTTTGATACTCCGACTGGGGAAAAAGCCCAACGGGGACACCACCGAGGCCGACGGTACGCAGTTCACCGTCCCGGCAGATAATGAAAGGCGTCGGATGCCCGGCCTGACAGAGCGCCCCCCGCCCGGTTCGAGTGTCGATAAAACCGTAAATAAGCGTGAAATAGCTGGTGATTTCTTCGTTGTCGAAGCAAAAACGCCGGTTGAGCGCCGCGACCACCTGATGAGGCGCAATGACGCCTCCCTCGTCGATCAGCAGTCGCCCATCGGCCCGGCCGGTAAGAAACTCTCTGGCGACCGCCAGGGAAAGCATCGCGGCGCTCACCCCATGACCGGCGACATCAATGCAGTAAAACGCCAAATGACGGGCGTCGAGCGCAAAATAGTTCAGCAGGTCGCCGGAAACGTACGCGGAAGGCAAAAACATCCAGTCCGCCTGATAGCCGCTGAACGTCAACGCTGCCGCCGGCAACACGCTGCGCTGCAATCGTGCGGCAGCCTGCAGATCCTGCTCGATTTGCCGGTAGGCGCTGCTCAACCGCTGGTTGCGAATCGCCAGCGTGCTTTCTAACGTCAGGATGCGTTCGGCGGCATGAAGTCGGGCGCGCAGCTGACTCTGATTGACCGGTTTGGAGAGGAAATCGTCGGCACCAGATTCCAGCCCCTGCACCAGATCGTCGATCGACTGGCGCGCCGTCACCAGAATGGCATAGATGTAATGACCGAAATCACGCTGGCGAATTTGGTGGCAGAGCGCCACGCCGTCCATTTGCGGCATTTCCCAATCGCTGATGACGGCGTTGATGGTTTGCGTCTCCAACATCGCCAGCGCGTGTACGCCGTCCTGCGCCTCCAACACCCGGTAGCCCCATTTGCTCAGCATGCTGCCCAGCAGATGCCGGTAGCTCCTGGAGTCATCGACGATCAGGATGGTCAAAGGGGATGCGCTGTCTTTCTCCGTCGGTTCCACAGTCACACTCGCTTAAAACGGGAGCGTCCAGCTCAGGTTGATCGTCCCGCGCCGAAAATTGGCATTGGCATCGCTGCGCCATGGGTAGCGCGTACCGGTGTAGTTGTCGTAATGCACGGAAACCGCGCCCGGCAAATAGCTGGACACATAGCCGATACTGTAGGTGTAGTCGTAGTCCCAGGGCTGCTGTTGCTGACTGTCGGGGTAATAGAACGACGACACGCGCAGGAAATAGTGTTGCAGCAGCGTGTAACCGCAGCTGGCCAACAGCGAGCTTTTGTTACGTTTGATGCCGCTGTCGGCCAACGAATAGTAGCGCGGGACATAGCTGTATCCCACCTGGCAGATCAACGCGTCTTCCTTGTTGATCAGCAGGTGTTTTTCGACGCTGTCCGGCAAACTGAATTTATACGCAAACGTCCAGGCGCCTTGTTCAAAATAGGTGTGTCTGTCGCCGCTGGCCGGATAAAAGTGGTTATTATCGTTATAGTTGCCGTAGACCAGGCTGAAGGTGCCGGGGTGCCAGTCATCGTAGCCAAAGCTGTAAACGAAATCGGTGCTGTATTTATTGGTGTCCTGCAGCGGCATTCGCACCGTCATGTTGGCGAAGAAATAGCTCATCGGCGAATACTGCATGCTCAGCAGCAGGCGCTGATTGTACTTATCGCGGATCTCGGAAGAGTCGCTCCCCGTGGGCACATAAACCGGATGCCGGGCCAAATCCGAGTTATAGGTCAGCGCCGCGGAGAAAGACGATTCGCTGCCGGAGAACAGACGCGCCCAAGGGCTGGTGAACACCCGCACTGCCGGTTGGTTAGGCGTCGTGTCCGCCGCCCAGCCGCAAACGCTGAACAGACAGCCGGCAAGCGGGGACAGGCGCCGTAATAAACGGGTGGTCATATCAGTAATTCATCCCCCAAATCTCCTTGGCATAGCCGCGAATGGTGCGATCGCTGGAAAAACCGCCCATGCGTGCGATGGTCAACAGGGCGCGACGGTGCCACCGCTCCGGTTCGTCGAAATCGGCCGCCGCTCGCAGCTGAGCCAGCCGATAGCTCTCGAAATCTTGCAAATGACAGAAATAGTCGCCGGCGATCAGGATATTGCGTAACGGCGCAAACAGTTCAGGGTCGGCCGTAAACAGGCCCGACGTCAGTGAGTCCACCACACGGGCGATACGCGGGTTGTTGCGATAATGATCGCCACCGTGGTAACCGCTGCGCCTGATGGCGTCGATTTCCTCTGCGGTGGCACCGAACAGGTAAAAATTGTCCGCCCCAACCGCATCGCGGATTTCGATGTTTGCCCCATCCAGCGTGCCGATGGTCAATGCGCCATTGAGGGCGAATTTCATATTGCTGGTGCCCGAGGCTTCGGTACCGGCGGTCGAGATTTGCTCGGACAGATCGGTCGCGGGGATAATGCGTTCGGCCAGCGAGACCTTATAGTCCTCGAGGAACACCACTTTCAGCTGGCCGCCGACGCGAGCGTCCTGATTAATGCGCTGCGCCACGCAACCGATCAGTTGAATGATCAACTTGGCCACCGCATAACTCGGCGCGGCCTTACCGGCGAACAGATGCACTTTAGGCGCGATGGTTTTACCGCCTTCCTTGATCTCCAGATAAAGGTCTATCACGTGGAGAATGTTCAGCAATTGCCGTTTATATTCGTGGATCCGCTTCACCTGGCAGTCGAACATCGCCATCGGATCGAGATGGATACCGTGTCGCTCTGCAATCAGCCGACACAAGGTGCCCTTATTTGCGCGTTTTATCGTACGTATTTCGTCGATCGCGCCAACATCGTCGGCCAATTTCTCCAGCCCGGCCAACTGCTGCAAATCCGTCGGCCATTCCTTAGCCAAATGTTGATGCAGAAACGCTGCCAGCGGTGGGTTAGCCTGCTGCACCCAGCGGCGCGGCGTGACGCCGTTGGTCTGGTTAATGAATTTTTCCGGCGAGATAAAATAAAAATCCGGCACCAGGTTTTTCTTGATCAATTCCGAATGTAGCTTTGCCACGCCATTAACCCGATGGCTGCCGACGATTGCCAGGTTAGCCATCCGCATCTTTTTGTCGTTTTCGCCCGTGAACAGGGAAAGCGACGGCAACAGCTGCGGTTGCTCGGGCCAGCGTGCGGCCACTTCCGCCAGAAAACGCCGGTTAATCTCATAAACGATCTGCAAATGACGCGGCAGCAACTTTTCAAACAGGCTCACCGACCAGGTTTCCAGCGCTTCGGGCATCAGCGTGTGATTGGTGAAGGCGCAGGTTCGCTGCGTGATGTCCCAGGCCTGCTCCCACGGCAGCTGGTGCTCATCGACCAACAGGCGCATCAGTTCTGCCACCGCCAGAGCGGGATGGGTGTCGTTGAGCTGGATCGCCACCCGTTCCGGCAACGCCGCGATCGGCGCTTCTTCCTTCGCATAATCGGCCAGCACGTCTCGCAGCGTACAGGCGACCAGGAAATATTCCTGCGTGAGGCGAAGCTCCTTGCCGGTCAACGCCTCATCCGCCGGGTAAAGAATCTTTGAGATATTCTCGGAGGCGATTTTCTCGCTCACCGCCTTGATATAGTCACCCCGGTTGAAGATATGAATATTGAAGGAATCTGAAGCCAGTGCGCTGTAAAGCCTCAACTTATTGGTCGCAGACCCCTGATAACCAGAAACGAGATAGTCGTGCGGGATCCCGACGAGAATCCGCCAATCCATCCACATCGGGTTATAGTTTCCCTCGGCGTCTTCACCGTGCTCAACGCGGCCGCCGATCGGGATCAGCATCTGTTGGGCGTGGTGCTCGACCAGCCACGGCGAGTGCGTGGAGTGCCAGTCATCCGGCTGTTCGATTTGCCTGCCGTCGTGGATCGCCTGTTTGAAGAGCCCATACTCGTATTTGATGCCGTGCCCGGAAGCGGCGATGTCCAACGTGGCCATCGAGTCAATGAAACAGGCGGCCAAGCGCCCCAACCCGCCGTTGCCTAGAGCTGCATCGGGCTCTTCATCAATAATGCGCTCGAAATCGAATCCCAATTCGGTAACCGCGCGCTGCATATTCGTCAGCAAGCCGATATTGATCAGGTTATTGCGCAGTGACTGACCTAATAAAAACTCCATCGACAAATAATAAAGACGTTTCTTTTTTTCCGCGCGTTGTCTTTGCTGCGTAATCAGAAAGTCATCGTATTGATAATGACGAACAGTCAGCGCCACTGCATTGAAAATGTCGCTTTCAGTTGCCGCCGACAAGGCCACACAGAGTTGATATTTAAGATTGTTTTCAATCTGCGCACTCAGCTCGCTAACGCTCGGCGCAGTAGCTACAGGCTGTTCTGATGTCATTGCACTTCCTTTCGGGAATGATATTCAACGGTATATTCGTTAAACGGCAATAAGTTATCAGATAAATTCTAGCCCCTTTTTTTATAATGTCTTTTTTTTGCCGAATTTATTTTTAATTCAAACGAAAATGGTGAGATTGTTAATTATATTAAGAGCGGATTTGGCACAATTAAATGATGATCGACGCAATGATTTGATTAATCCATGCCGGTTCCAACGTTGCGTTTACCCCCGCGCTGCGCTACAGTCGTTCACAAGGTGATGGTGTTCCACCTTTCCCAACCGCCGCGTTCACTCGAACCGGATGATGACGCCTGATATACAACTTCGCTTTATTTTTTAGGCAGGTATGTCAGGAGTCGCTATGAATGAAATTTCACGTTTTACCTCTTTTCCACTCCAGCCCGATGTCGTCGCACGGGAAATGCCTCTGTACGTTTTCGGCCATAAAAACCCCGACAGCGACAGCATCTGCAGCGCGCTGGTGGTCGCGGACTGGCTCAATCACCTCGGCAAACCGGCCGTGGCTTTCCGCCTTGGCGAGCTGACGCCGGAAACCCGCTACATACTGGCTGCCGCCGGCGTACAGGCGCCTGCGCTGCTGACAGACGATCTCCGTGACCGCAAAGTCTGGCTGGTCGACTTTACCGATATCGAACAAGGCCCGGCCTCATTGCCCGACAGCGACGTGGTCGGCGTTATCGACCATCACCGGCTGGGCACATTAGTCACCCGCAACCCGCCCGATGTCTGGGTGCGCGCCGTCGGCTGTTGCGCCACCGTGATCCTGCAGATCCTGACGGCAGAAAAACCGATGCCACTTAACGCCGCACAGGCCACGCTGCTGCTGGGCGCCATCCTGAGCGACACCGTCGCGCTCAGTGCGCCGACCACCACGGAACAGGATCGGCGGGCGGTCACCCGGTTGCGCGCAATTTCTCACGTCGACTATGACACCTTCACCACCGGGCTACTGGCCGCCAAAACCGATCTCTCCGGGCAATCCGCCCCGCAGTTGCTGCAGCGCGATGCCAAGAATTACCGCATCCATACCGTTTCGCTGCTGCTGTCGCAGATAGAAGTGCGGGCCATGAGCGACATCGATCCGCTGTTGCCCGCGCTGCAACAGGCACTCGAGCAGGCGAAGCAGGAAGCCGGGCTGGAGATGACCGCGCTCCTGGTTACCGATATCACCCACCGCCGATCCACCCTGTATTTCTCGTCGAACCGGGTGCTCGCCATTCGGCAGGTGTCGCTGCCCGGGATGACGAGCCGAAAAAAAGAGGTTTTACCGTGGTTAACCCTACAGATTGCTCACGCAGGGAGATAAGTCATGCCGATCTACCAACACGCTTTACTGCTGGTGCAGGATGAACGCGACGGCCGGCTGCTGTTGCGCCATGCCGAACGCCTCAATCAGCAGATGAATACGCGCATTACCGTGGCGCACATCAGCGCCGACTATGCCGAGCTGGACTACCTCAGCGATGCGCAAATCAAAGATCGCCAGTCCAGCGAGGTGATCGCCGCCAAAGCCATGCTCAGCCGCCTGGTGGACGACTGCTCAATCCCCCTGGAGGTGCGCGCAATGGTCAGCATCCATCGCTTCAAAGACGTCGAAGCCCTGATTGCCCGTGAAGGCGTCGATCTTTTGTTGCTCGGCCATCAGAACCGTCCGTTTGGCGTCTATGCCTCCTTCGGCTTCGAATTCATCAACCATTTATCCATCGATGTGCTGATAAAGCACGTTCCCACTCCCTAGAACGAGGTGACTACCCATGAGCGATGAGATTGAAAGCGTAACCGCCAGAGAGATCCTGGATTCGCGCGGCAACCCGACCGTCGAAGTCGAAATGAGCGCGGCGGGCGTCGTGGCCCGGGCTTCGGTGCCTTCGGGAGCCAGCACCGGGTCGCGCGAGGCGGTGGAGCACCGCGACGGCGATCCGCACCGTTTCGGCGGCAAAGGCGTACTGGAGGCGGTGCACAGCGTCAAAACGGCGATCAACGAGGTGCTGCGCGGAGTGGATGTGCGCCAACAAGAGGAGATAGACCGCCGGCTGATCGCGCTGGACGGCAGCGAGAACAAGAGCCGATTGGGGGCCAACGCCCTGCTCGGTGTTTCTCTGGCCGCCGCCCGCCTCGCGGCGCAATTGTCGCAGCTGCCGCTGTATCGTTATCTGGGCGGCATCGGCGCCAACCTGCTGCCGGTGCCCTGCATGAATATCATCAACGGCGGCGTGCACGCCCGGTGGCAAGGGGCGGACTTTCAGGAGTTCATGATAGCTCCCCTGGGCGCGCCGTCGCTGCGCGAGGCCGTGCGCTGGGGCAGTGAAGTTTATCAGGCGCTGCGCCAAATCCTGTTGGAAAAAGGCCTGTCGGTCGGCGTCGGTGACGAAGGCGGTTTCGCGCCGGCGGTCGCCTCAAACCGCCAGCCGCTCGAGCTGATCGTGCAGGCGATAGAAAAAGCCGGCTACCGGCCGGGAGAAGATATCGCGATCTGCATGGATCCGGCCTCGAGCGAATTCTACGCCGACGGCAAGTACCGCCTGCGCAGCGAGAACCTCGAGTTGGACGCAGCCCAGATGACGGCCTATTACCAACGGCTGGTGCAGGACTTCCCCATCGTGCTGATTGAAGACGGCTTGGCCGAAGACGACTGGGCCGGCTGGCGTATTCTGAGCGACGCCCTGGGCGACCAGGTGGAGCTGGTCGGCGACGATCTGTTCGTCACCAACGTGAAATACATCCAGCGCGGGATTGATGAACGGTTGGCCAATGCGGCGCTGATCAAGCTGAACCAGATCGGCACGCTGAGCGAAACCTTCGCCGCCGTACAGCTCTGCCAGGCGAACGGCTGGGGCACCTTTATCTCGCACCGCAGCGGTGAAACCGTCGACAGCTTTATCGCCGACATGACGGTCGCGATGCGAGCCGGCCATCTGAAAACCGGCGCGCCGAGCCGCGGCGAGCGGATCGAAAAATACAATCAGCTGATGCGCATCGAAGATCAGTTGGGCGCCGCGGCGGTGTATGCCGGGCGTTTCGCCTTTAAACGCCGCTAAGCTTTGCCGGCCGGGCCGGCGATGCGTCGGCCTGTTTTACGCCCTTGGCTTGGCACAGCCCGGCAACGCCGGACTCCAATAAGGTCAGCCGGGTCGTCAACAAGGTTTCTCGTTGTTCATTCAGCGTGGCCATCATCAGCTCGATCTCCGCCAGCCGTTCATCGACGCCACGTATCAACCCATCCTCATAAGCGCTGCCCTGCAGCGCCAGCACGCGTTGGATCGCCTGCAGCGAAAACCCCAGATTTTGGCCGATTTGGATCAGGTGCAATCGCTCCAGCGCGCTATCGCTGTAGACCCGATAGCCGTTGACGCCGCGCACCGGTTTCGGCAGCAGCCCCAGCTGCTCGTAGTAGCGTATCGCCGAGGCAGCCACGCCGGCGCGCTGCGCCAATTCTCCGATCTTCATGCCCTATTGACCTTAAAGTTAACTTTAAACCTAGTATAGCGCCATTCCCCTTACGACAGGAGCGCAAAACCGATGTTTACCCCACTGACGCTGCCCAACGGCAGCCGCCTGACCAACCGTCTGGCCAAGGCGGCGATGGAAGAAAATCTGGCCGCCCCGGGCCAACTGCCCGGCCCGGCGCTGTGGCGCTTATACCGCTATTGGGCCGAAGGCGGCGCCGGCTTGATCATCACCGGCAACGTGATGATCGACGGCCGCGCCATGACCGGCCCCGGCGGCGTGGTGCTGGAACAAGACACGCCGCTCGCCCCGTTCGAAACCTGGGCCAAAGCCGCACGCCAGGGCGGCGCGCAGGTGTGGATGCAGCTTAACCACCCGGGCCGGCAGGTGATGGCGAATATGGGCGGCAACGCATGGGCGCCCTCCGCCATCCCGCTGGCGATGGGCAAGCACAGCAAGCTGTTCGCCCAGCCGCAGGCGATGGATAAAACGCAGATCGCCGAGGTTATCGCGCGCTTCGCCGCCAGCGCGCACGCCGCCGAACGGGCCGGTTTTACCGGCGTGGAGATCCACGCGGCGCACGGTTACCTGATATCCCAGTTTCTCTCACCGCTGACCAACCAACGCAACGATCGTTGGGGCGGCGAGTTGGCGAACCGCGCCCGCCTGCTGCTGGAGGTGGTGCGTGCGGTGCGCGAGCGCGTCTCGCCGGGCTTTTGCGTGGCGGTCAAACTGAACTCCGCCGATTTTCAGCGCGGCGGTTTTTCATCGGACGATGCCCGCCAGGTGGTGCTGATGCTGAACGATCTGCCGGTCGATCTGATCGAACTGTCCGGCGGCAGCTACGAAAGCCCGGCGATGCAAGGCGAAACGGCGGACGGCCGCACCCTGGCGCGAGAAGCCTATTTTCTGTCCTTCGCCCGCGATCTTGCTGCGGTGGCCCGCATGCCGGTGATGACCACCGGCGGCATCGCCCGTCCTTCGGTGGCGCAGCGGGTGCTGGACAGCGGCGTTGCGGTTGCCGGCATCGCCACCGCCATGGCGGAAGTGCCCGATCTGCCGCGGCGCTGGCAAACCGGCGCGGCTCCCCATGCGCTGCCTGCCCCGGTCACCTGGCGCAGCAAAGCGATGGCGTCGCTCGCCCGCATGGCGTTGGTCAAGCGCCGGATGCGCGCGCTGAGTGACAATCGGCCGCGCAACGTACGCTACTCCCCGCTGTTCACGCTGATCGTCGATCAATGGCGCACCCGCCGTATCCTGCAGCGCTACCACGCCTGGTTACGGCAACGTTAACGGCAACAGCGCCGGCGCACCGGCCGGCGCTGCGTAAAAATAGCGCTTTTTTGATCGCGCTACGTGAAATCTGAGAGAAATCACCGATCTGGATGCTGCGCTTTTAACGGTTGGCCATTTATATTCATCACAAATTTTGTGTATATAAACGCTATAGGACTTAAGGTGGTGAATAGATAAAAATAAGCCGTTAATTCCTATTTATGTTATTAAGCGGAAATTCACCTTATTAATAAGCGTATTAAAGCCGCCTGCAGGTTGGCGGCGGAAAGGATTTTTGTGCCATGTTAACGATATGTTGTTTTTTACCGGCAAAATCAACGGTCAATAAATCAACAACATATTGATGAGCCTAAGAAAAAACCAAACAATTCAAAACAAAATCGGCTATTGAGTCCCAGGCGAAAAAGCCATATATTGGTCGCGCTTTTCACAAGGCAGTTACTTTTCTAATTCATTAATTCAATCGGAGCGTGTTGAGACCTTCGGTTGTAGGAGAGATATGATGACGGATAAAGTCCGTATTGATACTTTAGTTGCAAACTCATTAAACGGAAACAATGAAACCTATTTGGCGCGCCAAGCCGAATTTGAGTCGAATGTTAGGAGTTATCCGCGCAAATTGCCGTTGGCAATTGCGAAAGCCCAGGGCGTTTGGATCACTGATGTTGAGAATAATCAATATCTTGATTGCCTGGCCGGGGCGGGAACGTTGGCTCTTGGACATAATCACCCCGACGTCCTGCAAAGCATCCAAAATGTCATTACCAGCGGCTTGCCGTTACATACTCTCGATCTCACGACCCCGTTAAAAGATCGTTTCTCCGATTACCTGCTCTCTCTGTTGCCGGGCGAAGGCAAAGCGTATTGCCTGCAGTTCTGCGGCCCGTCCGGTGCCGATGCGGTGGAAGCCGCGCTGAAGCTGGCGAAAAAGCACACCGGCCGTTCCGGCGTGATCAGCTTCTCCGGCGGTTATCACGGCATGACCCACGGCGCGCTGTCGGTCACCGGCAACCTGTCGCCGAAGGCGGCGATCAACGGCATGATGCCGGAAGTGCAGTTCATGCCTTATCCGCATGAATACCGCTGCCCGCTGGGCATCGGCGGCGAAGCCGGCGTCAAGGCGCTGACCTACTACTTCGACAACCTGATCAACGACGTGGAAAGCGGCGTGCGTAAACCGGCGGCGGTGATCCTGGAAGCCGTTCAGGGCGAAGGCGGCGTTAACCCGGCACCTGCCGAGTGGCTGCAGTGCATCCGCAAAGTGACGCAGGAGCATGGCATTCTGCTGATCATCGACGAAGTTCAGGCCGGTTTCGCCCGTACGGGCAAGCTGTTCGCCTTCGAACACGCCGGCATCGAGCCGGACATCATCGTGATGTCGAAAGCGGTCGGCGGCGGCTTGCCGCTCGCGGTACTGGGCATCAAGAAAGAGTTTGACGCCTGGGAACCGGGTCACCACACCGGCACCTTCCGCGGCAACCAGCTGGCGATGGCCACCGGCCTGACCACCCTGCAATACCTGAAAGAGCACAAGGTCGCCGACAAAGTGGCCGCTCAAGGCGAATGGCTGAAAGGCAAACTGGCCGAGCTGCAGAAACGTTATCCGGTGATCGGTCACGTCCGCGGTCTGGGCCTGATGATCGGCATCGAGATCGTCAAGCCGAATGAAGCGCAGGATCACATGGGCTGCTACCCGGCCGATGGCGAACTGTCTGCGCTGCTGCAGAAGAAATGCTTCGAATCCGGCCTGATCCTGGAGCGCGGCGGGCGCAACGGCTGCGTGCTGCGCCTGCTGCCTTCGCTGCTGATCACCAACGATGAGCTGGGTATTTTCCTGGATAAATTTGAGCAGGCGCTGTTGGCCGCCGGCGTCAAGCCAGTCTGATTGGAGCGAATGACCGCGATGTCCAAGTTAAACCCGATTCTGGCTTCCTCGGCGCACAGCGCCGAGGCTTACCGCCAGGCGATCGCGCAGAGCAGTGAAGCCGTCGTGCAATGGCTGCAGCAGCCCGAGATGTATCAGGGCAAAAGCGTGGCCGAACTGCGCGAGCGCATCAAGCTCGACTTCACCCCGCAAGGCCTGGGCAACCAGGCGGCTATCGATCGTGCCATCGAGTACTTTTTGAAAGACAGCCTGTCGGTGCACCACCCGCAGTGCGTGGCGCACCTGCACTGCCCGAGCCTGGTGATTAGCCAGGCCGCCGAAGTGCTGATCAACGCCACCAACCAGAGCATGGATTCCTGGGATCAAAGCCCGTCGGCCACGCTGATCGAAATGAAGCTGATCGAGTGGCTGCGTGCCCAGGTCGGTTACCAGCCCGGCGACGCCGGGGTGTTCACCAGCGGCGGCACCCAGAGCAATCTGATGGGGCTGATGCTGGCGCGCGATGCGTTCTTCGCGCGTCAGGGCCACTCCGTGCAGCAGGACGGCCTGGTGGGCGATCTGCGCAAGCTGAAGGTGTTCTGTTCTGAAAACGCCCACTTCTCGGTGCAGAAGAACATGGCGCTGATGGGCCTCGGCTATCAGTCCGTCACCCTGGTGAAAACCGATCGCTTCGCCCGTATGGACGTGAACGATCTGGCGGAAAAACTGGCGCAGGCCAAGGCCAACGGCGAGCAGGTGATGGCGATTGTCGCCACCGCCGGCACCACCGACGCCGGTGCCATTGACCCGCTGCGCGACATCGCGCGGCTGGCGGCGGAGCAGCAGATTTGGGTACACGTGGATGCGGCCTGGGGCGGCGCGCTGCTGCTTTCCGAGCAGTACCGCGACTACCTGGACGGCCTGGAACTGGTGGACTCCATTACCCTGGACTTCCACAAGCAGTTCTTCCAGACCATCAGCTGCGGTGCCTTCTTGCTGAAAGACGAGCGCCACTATGAGCTGATGCGCTATCAGGCAGCCTACCTGAACTCCGAGTTTGACGAAGCGCAAGGCGTGCCGAACCTGGTGTCCAAATCGCTGCAGACCACCCGCCGCTTCGATGCGTTGAAGCTGTGGATGGGGCTGGAAGCGCTGGGGCAGAAGCAATACGCCGAGATCATCGATCATGGCGTGACGCTGGCGCAGCAGGTGGCGCGTTACATCGCCGATCAGGAATCGCTGGAACTGGTGATGCAGCCGCAGCTGGCCAGCGTGCTGTTCCGCTACCGTCCGGTGCAGCTGGCGGCGAACGGCGACGCGGCCGTCGCGCTGTTCAACCAGCGCATCGGCGACGCCCTGCTGGAATCGGGCCGCGCCAACGTCGGCGTGACCGAGTTCGATGGCGTGACCTGCCTGAAGATGACGCTGCTGAACCCGATCGTGACGCTGGAAGACATCAAGCTGTTGCTGGCGCTGGTCGAGAAAACCGCACAGCAGCTGCCGGCGTAACCCTCCGCCACTGCGCATTAAAAGCCGATAACCCCCAGGTTATCGGCTTTTTTATTGTAAGCCTTAAACCACCTCCTAA
>NZ_KV792465.1:162355-214168 GCF_001808215.1 Serratia sp. HMSC15F11 | reverse complement strand
TAATGTCTTCATAAGCCACATGAGGACATCCCTATGAAGAAGCGTTTACCAGCTCTGCCGTTTTGCTAAGTCGGGCTGAAATCACGGGCTGTCGGGACGCCTATAAGGTATATGAGCAGAATAGGAATTAATCATCTCGGCGGCGTCAGTCCGGAGGCCTTGAACAGGCCTCGTCGTGAGGACAGAATTTGTCTGCTGTCGTGGGTCAGTCCATAAGTCCACCGTTAGTCAAATCACGTGGGAGCGAACACAAACCCATTGAGCTCAATGTCTTCCTTCAACAATTGGTTAAGTAACCCGACGTTAATGAGTCTGGAAAGGTTAATCATACCAATGAGATCCGCGTCTTCATAAAAAGACTGTATCTGGGCAATCATCCCCTCAGGTTCCAGGAAACGCTCGCCCCCAACCATTGCATTACAGGCCTCATGTACTAGATAAAAATCATCGTAGGATAAGCTCCGGTACAGCATGCCGAGGGTGAAACCTGAAGATTCACCATGGAAAAAAGGCACTTTTTTACGTCTGGCAAAGGATTCTCCGACAGTAGGTTGGAGCCCTCGCCTCACAATCTCTTTATCTAATAGCAGAGTCTTCCGTAGAGAGTCAGGAATACTCATTGATAGCTTTATCAGTGAGTTAGATAAAAACGGGACGCGATTTTCAATAGAAAAAAGAGAAGATATCCGATCCTCGTTATGCAAGTTATAGTCATGAAGATCGCGGAGTTTTACTTTTTGATAAAATGACCAGTAGTCTTCGCTTCCAAGAAGGCTTTTGGCTGAAACAAAGGCTGAGTCAAAGAGTTTGTAGTCACTCAGTTCCTGCCAAGCTTTTAGGTTCATACATCCGGGAGATTCCAGGTCGTATTTTTCTTTCAAATAACGCAGAGAGTCTTCGACGCTCTGCCAAGGTTCATTATCATCAAATACAAATGATTGAGTATAGCCGCCAAACAGCTCATCGCTACCGTTACCCGATAGCACTACGCACACATCCGGAGTATGTTGTTTAATGTAAGAATAGATGCATGCCTTATAGATCTGTTCTGCGCCAAAATAGGGGCTTTCACTTGCCCACAGCAATGTTTTCCAATCTTTTGTGGGGACCGTTATTTGCGAGTCGACATAAACCTTATGCAACGGGACACCAAACTTTTCTGCTGCAGCAATGGCTCCGCTGGCATCTCCTGACTCTTCAGTGCCGGGCGACATAAGTGTATATGCAACCACATTAGCATCCTTTAGGGCGGCCAGTACTCCAATAGAGTCTATCCCCCCGCTGAGCAAGATTCCTGTGCGGCCGGAAGGCGAAAGTTGCTGGCGGCAACTGGCGTCAAAAGCTTTCGAGAATTCGGAAATAAAAAACTCTGGTGTCGTCAGCGATACGATGCTCTCCGGTATGTGGGAACTGTAGCGGATAATTTCAATATGCCCGGTTGACGTATTGTATTTCAGCATGCTTCCTGGAGGAACTGCTTTTACTTGTGAGAATACGTTACGGTATTTTAATGAATCATAACCGACATCGCCACGCAACCATGGATCATTTAGCATTTCAGCACAATCAATTATTTTCTCTTGAATAAACGGCAATATTCCCTTCGCCTCTGAGGAGAAGAAAAAGTCCCCCTTATCATCCACACTGTAAAACAAAGGTTTAATTCCAAGCGGATCTCTTATTAGAGATATTTCATTTTTCACCTTGTCATAAATAACAATAGAAAACATTCCTTCTAACTGTTCGGCAAATCGGTCACCATAGTAGTCATAAAGTGCAGGGATCATCGCACAGTCAGAATCATTTTGATAAAAAAAATCCGGGTGACGAGTTATTAATTCCTGATAATTATATATTTCAGCATTCGCAAATGAAATAACATTACCACTTTCATCTACCAAAGGTTGTGAACCATTATTTTTTGAAACAATAGATAATCGATTGAAAATGGCGGAAAAGCCTTCACAATTATACTGAGTGGTTTCATCGGGACCTCTAAATTTATATTTCTTCGCCGATACCAACAACTCTCGAACATATCTGGATGGAAATTTTGAATAGTACCCTATAATTCCACACATATTCTATTATCCTTTGGCGAAGGTTGCTACTTCCTTACCATCACTATGTTCGATAGTAAGGTGGATGCCAAATAACGCGGCATGATGATGAGCTAGATAGGATACATAGCTATAATAAACATTGATATCGACATCATAAAAGTAAAAAGCATCAGGTATATGGTTCTTATCTATCATATATAAACATGAAATCACTGAAATTGAATGTGTGGTTTCCACCATTTCTACGTCACTGTAGAGAAGACTACGTCCCTCGGAAAAATGCTTGGCATATTCTGAAATACTCGGTGCCTGCCCATTAAATAAGAAAATATCATAACCTCTTTCCTTTGCCTGTTCTGTAATCCATAGTGAAAGTTGTTCTGGCGTCATGGAGAATCTTCTGGCAATCGCGATAAGCATTACGGTATATGAAATGATAGCTTCACTGCGTGGGTCAAAATCAGAAATAGATTTTTTTTCTGTCATGATAGATAACTCATGTATTTTCTGAAAGCATAGTTAAGAGCTTGGTAATTGTCAAAAACCTCACCATAACTGCTGTGGTAATTATCGATAGTGAGTTTCTTTATAGCACGAACAACAATCTCACTAATTTCCTCTGAATTATATACATCCCCACTGGATATATATTCACGCAAGTCGGTCTCTTTGATAATTTCTTTTTTGAGTGCATCAAGAATAACTTCGAGCTTTGTAGGAACTGAATACGTGATATTTACCGCTAGGGTATCCATATCAGAGCAGGTAGCATGCCACCATCCACGGGGAACAAATAAAACACTCCCTGGTTTGAGAACCACTTCAGTCGCCTGCTTAAAGAAATTCGACGGAGGCTCCCCATGCCAGTACTGCTTCATTTCTGTAGATAAGTTAGGATAGTCTTTTAAATCAAGGTGCTCAAGAGGACGAATAGCATTTTCATTGGGCATAAAATACCATTTTTTTTCCCCGTGAATTTGGAAAACAAAATTCACGTAGGAATCAAAATGAGGTACGAGCCCCCCCTGTTTGTGCGCGGCGTAAATGATAGCCTTATGAAATACATTCTCGGGCAATGACAAAGTTTTTTTTAGCCTTTTCCCAATCTTATACAACTTTTCATAGGCCAAATCAGCAAAATCAAACTCCAGTGCTGCGCCTTCTAAATAAAGTTTAGCAGCCTTGTTTACATTAACCATTAAGCGATCCGACAGCCCTTCCGTGGTTTCCAACAAGTTTTTTCCGTAACACATGACCGGAAATTTATAATCCTGCAGAACGGTGTCTAAGGAAAATTCTCTGGGAAGACAGAGGAAGCTGAGTACATCATCTAACTCTGCATGTGACACGCGGTAATTCTTATCTGGCCAGCAGTTTTCAATAAAGTCACGTAGCCCGTTCACTCCAAATATAAATCTATTATCATTGACCACAACGTTCATTTTAATGTCCTCTGCAAGTTGGTATTTTCTGCCGCTCGCAACATCTGAAATAGGCAGATCGTAACCACAGAAAATATTGTTCCATCTATAGCTACCGCGATACCTGCGGAATATATATCAGAAAGAACAGTTAACATTTTTGCACCAACTGCGGCACCGAGGAAGCTGATAAGAATAAAACTTGAGAAAATAGCCCCTTTATATCTATCTTCCGTATTGTTTTGAATAATCAGACGAGTCATAGAGAACCCAATGCTTGTCCCAGCCCCCCATAAAACTCCAGCAACTAAACAAACATGAGGAGACTGCGCGAGACCGAACAAAATCACACCACAGCCACAAATAAACCAACCGATAACATAAAAAAAACTGTGGTTGGTTATTTTCAGCTTTCGTAAAAAAAAGAAACCGGTGACCAGCCCACCTAATGACCAAGCTATCTGCATACCCGCAATATAAAAATCATTACTGTTCTCTAGTTCCTTGACGTGTAGGGCAACACCGCCAATGAAAACGGCCATTGAACATAAGCCAATCATAAAATAAGTGATGCTCATCAGCAGTATCGTTTTATTGATTGTAATTTCTCTTAGTGCTTCTAACATGACTTTTTTATATTTTGGCTTTGTAGAGACCAAATTTACTTTCTCAGGAATCAAAGAAAGGAAAATGAGCCCCATAACACAAAGTACAAGTGCGATACTAAGGTAGGTTTTTGTGCTGTCGCTAATTAGTATATAAGATAACAATGAGCCTGTCAGGCCGAAGAAATAGTTCAATGTTGTTGTATTAATTGTCAGGTTTTTTATTCTGCCAACACTAATGTCAGGGATAATACTATCCAAGGTTGGTTTAATGAAACCAGTACCAAAACCGAATAGAACACTGTACACATAGACGTTTAGTATAGATAACGTAGAGGACAAATTAAAACTAAGTGACACGACAGAAGCTGAAAGCATTAAAAAACCAAAAACAGCAAGTTTTTTTGCACTAACAATATGACTAATAAATCCTGCAACGATAATTCCGATTACGATAGAAATATAAAACATAGAGAAAGCATCGGACGTCCTATTCATAATCCCTGAGCCTAAATACACGATAAGCCAAGGAAGAAAGTAGGCGTTAGCTGTCTCCATAAAATACCAGCATGAGCTATATCTATAATAGTTTTTTTCGTTATTGGTTAACATAGGGCTTCCTGTAAATTAGCTCCCATAATGTTGGCCGAGGACTGTCGATGATGAGCTGGTAGTCGTAATTGATGTAGTCAATACCAGCAACAAGCTCTTCTTCACTGAAATCGACAGGTCGAAGTTCATACGTACTCATGTTGGCGCATGCTAGGAACTGCTCAATAGTGGAGGTCTCGATACTCTCTTCGATCGCTTTTTTTACAATTTCCCTGTAAGAGTATTCATCCAGCTGTTGTTGAAACTGGGGCAGTAATGCTTTTACATCTGAATAGGAATCGACTAAGTAAAGCCCCCCCCCTTCCTTCAGTATGCGGACACATTCCTTCAGCCCCTGAATTGGGTCTTCCCAGTGATGAAAGCAGGAATAGGAAAAAACCAAGTCGAAGCATGCATCGGGATAAGGCAAGGAATGTACATCTCCTTGTACCAGTTTTACACGATCGCTCAAGTCATGAGAGGCGATCTTCTTGTTGGCAAGTGCAAGCATAAAGGGGTTAATATCTAAGCCATCAATTTGGCCGACATTCTTTTTCGCAAAAAATACTGTCAGATCGCCAGGGCCAATACCCAAATCGAGAGTTCTATTGACGTTACACTCGGTGAACAGTCGTTGCATTCTCTCCGCCAGCATCGGGTAGATGTGGAGCTGATATTTTTGGACAAACTCGTTGTATTTCAGGCAGGCGTTTTGACTAAGCATGTTCAGTTTCTCAATGTCGCATCTTCAATAATTTCTTCTTCTTGCATCTCCTGGATGAGATTTTCGACATCAGATATTATATCTGAAATGTTGGCGTCATACTCCCTAGACAGTGCATCAACTATCTGCATGTTACTAAGCCCATTAGTTATTTTCTTGAAAATAAACGCTGCAGTGGAGTTCAATGCAAAATCTGGTTCAATAATGATTGACTCGTTCACCTCTTTCCAGCTAACTCCTTCTGAAATAACAAAAAACCTCTCTTGCATTACGAAATCCTTTTATTAAACTGTAAACTTACCTCATGTGATAAAAGGGGTGCCAGTTGCCCCCCCTTTTATTTTTCTTCTTAAATCAATGACCGCCAACGGATACTGAGCGACGGATTTGAACTAAGCGTGGTTTAGCATAAGTCTTTTTCATTGCTCTATTCCTTTTGAAAGTAAATTGATATAGTCACCTGTATCACAACATTTTGTTAACAGGTCATTAATGTTTAGCAAGGATAATGTTTTCCTGCAAGTTTTTTTTTAAAACATTACAATTCATATGCAACCACCTGTTTTATATGCTTTTTTTTGAAAACCATTAAAATCATTTCAACATAAAACATTACAGTTAGGAAACCATTATGCTAAGAACTAATCTACTTGAAGATAATTCATGCCCAATTTTGAAATCTCTTATCTTGGAACATTGCGGCGGGGATTCAATGGTCGTACATGGAGAGGAGGTTATTCTCTCCTCACTTCCTGTTTTTGTATGTAGCGAAGGTAATAAGATTTGCGGGTTTTGTGTTTTTAAAGAGGATAAAGAAAGCATTGAAATAATTGCAATTAATGCATTAATATCAAGAAAAGGAATTGGTCTGACACTCATCGATGAAGTCAAACGCTATGCTGTAGCTCATGGTAAGATGGAAATAAAACTCACGACAACGAATGAAAATTTAGGAGCCATCGTTTTTTACAAAAAGATGGGTTTTAATTTGTATTCTGTAGATGTAGATGCCGTTACTAAAGCCAGGATGATAAAACCCTCAATCCCGTTATTCAGCGAAGAAGGAGTATTAATAAAAGATGAGCTACACTTTTCGTTTGCATTCAACAATAAACCCAATCATATCAAATAGATTTTTCTCCATCACTTGTTAGGGTGCAATTAAATACGAATTTAACAGGCGCCTCCAATAATTTATGGAGTATCCCTAGTACGTAGCCCTCCTAAACTTTAATCCTAATGCCATGATTTTTTGAACCACTACACCATCATGGCGATACTTCTGGCCTAGCAGAACTACTACACTAAATGATTTATCCAGAGTTGTAATTTCCCCGCCCCCCGAAAATATGCCTTGGTGTTGATGCATGTATTCTGGTCACTGCCTCTAGAAGGGGGGGATTTGAGCATCCAATGAGTTCAGCAGATTAATAATTCCGTATTGGGCGGCCCTGCCGTTCGACTAACTCACCTTCATACCACGCGACACTTCTGCAGCCAGTCTGCCCCACATTCCTCATTCAAAATCAGGTTGGATTGTATTCCCCGCTTAGTGCTACGTTTGTGTAGCGTATGCTCATGCGCTTTCAGCGTTTGCGGCACCGCTTAGCCTAACGCCCGTGCTTATAGCCTTGTGGCGGCCATACACAACAGATAGACGTGATACAGTTAGCGACGCGGATTCGGTAGAGGGATGTGGGCATTGCCGAACATCATGCCCTCTAAGGTGCCAATCACGCCCAAATTGTCACAAACATCGACCATAGGATCGGTATGCTGTTGATGTTCAGGACTTCCGCCGAACTATGCTGCGCCAGAAGCAGTATGCGGGCATCATTCGGGTTAGCCGGTGACGTAAGTACGATGACGGCCAGCTCTTCGGTGACCTTCGCCAACAGCAGAGAGGGTAATAACCTCAGGGAATGGCATTATAATCTGGCGGCGCAATATGCCGTTGTTACAGTCGCTGAACTGCTGCATCAGATTGTTGTGGATCACCTGTACCACCGCCCGTATATGCGGCATGTAGCTGGCGCGATATTTCAGGTTGATGGCCACCGCATCGCCGCCGATGATAGCTTTATACCCACCCATCACATCTCCATTTCTCCTGGTCAAGTAGGATATCAGCGATAAACCGAACACGCTGGCACGTTCGTACGCCGATTTTTGGTTATTGACGGGGCGTTGGTGGTGTAGTGCCCCGGGCATCAACCGGGCGATGGCCTCCATCAAGCTCTTGCCACTGCCAGAACTGAGGCGTATGGGGCTGCCACCCCGGCACACTTGCCAGTGGGAGCTGAATTACCTTGCAAGTATCTTGAGAAACAAAAGTATCACTTTGATAAAAAAGAACTCCCCCCACAATCAAGTTAGTATATTAGTACTGTGCCTTCAAAAAGTTATCGAAAAAGATTTATAGAAAAACTGTTCACCTACAGAACCGCAGGCACAAAAAAACCGACCTAAGCCGGTTTGGGGAGAGCTTGTCGTTATGATATTGGCCGTTCAGCGGCCGATAGGATGCCCTGGTGTTGCTGCATGTATTCGGGTCACTGCCACTATAGGCGGCGCGGCGATTGAGCGTCCAATGGGTTCGGCAGATCAATAAAGGCCTATTGATCGGCCCGGCCGATCGACCCGTTTATCGTCACACCGCCCCGCACTTCGGCAACCAATCCGCTTCACACTCTTCACTCAATATCAGGTTGGTCTGTATTCCCTGCTTGGTGCGGCGTTTCAGCAGCGTATGCTCATACTCTTTCAGCGTCTGCGGCACCGCCTGGCCGAACGCCGTCAGGTTCATCACGTGCTGATAGCCCCGTGCCGCCATAAACGACAGGTAGGCGTGGTAGAGGTAGCGGCGCGGATTCGGCGGGGTGATGTTGGCGTTGCCGATCATCATCCCTTCCGGAGTACCCAGCACCGTCAGGTAACCACAAAAATCGACCAGCGGATCGGCATGCCGTTTGATTTCCAGGGCTTCCGCCGAACTCTGCTGCGCCTGGAGCAGTGCACGCGCATCATTCGGGTTGGCGAAGCGCTGCATCAGGTGACGCACAATCACGGCCAGCTCTTCGGTGATCTTCGCCAGCAGCAGCGGATCGCGCTCCTCGGGGGCAATAGCCTCCGGGAACGGCAAAATAACCCGGCGGCGCGAGATGCCGCCGCTGCGGTCGCTGAACTGCATCGGGTTGTTGTTGACCGCCAAAATCACCGCCGGAATGTGTGCCGCGTAGGCGTCGCGGTATTTCGGGTCGATGGCGACCGCATCGCCGCCGGTGATGGCCTTGATACCGGCGCCGTCACCGCTCCACTTCTCCTGGTCGGGCAGAATAATCAGCGAGAAGCCGACCACGCTGGCTCGCTCGCGCGCCGACTCCAGGTTATCGATGGTGGCGGAGGTGGTGTTGTCCGCCCCGGCCAACAGCCGGGCGATGGCCGCCATTACGCTCTTGCCGCTGCCGCCGGGGCCGGTCACTTCAAGGAACAGCTGCCAGTCGTAACGGTTGGCCAGCACCATAAAGAGCGCCGCGAGGATGCGCTCCTGTTTATCGTGGTAGCCCCCGGCGGCCCGCGTCAGCCACTGCCAGAAGTGCGGCGCATGGTCGGCCAGGTTCTCCCCGGCGCGCGGCGGGGTGTAGTCCACGCTGTTGACGGTGCGCAGCCAGTGCTCTTGCCGGTGGGCGCTGAACTGCCCGCTCACGGTATCGAATACCCCGTTACGAAAGCCTATCAACCGGCGAGCCGGGTCGCCCATCTGCGGCACCATCAGCTTGAGGGTGTCCAGGATGCTGTTGATACCGGCGGCAGAGAACGGCGCACGCACCTTCTGGAACAACGCGGCAATCTCCCGGCTCAGCTGTCGGTGCGGCAGCACCTGCCAGGCGCCACGCGTATAGCGGCACAGCTCTTCACCCACCGGCGGCACCGCCAGGGTATTGCCGTAGTGCTCGGCCAGCAGTTCGGCCTTCTCGCTGGCGCTCATGGCTTTCAGGTCAGCATCGCTCAGCGTGTCGAACGGGCTGGGCTGCGGCGGCTGGCTGAGCGCCTGGAGCTGGGCGCGCGTAGACTCAGCGCCCTGCTGACAGTAGACGTCGTTCCAGTCGCCTTCCGTGGGCGGCAACGCCGGGATACCGCCGGTGAGTGTGGCCGCCTCGGCGGCACGGGTCTGCCCGGTACCACTGCGGTCATTATCGGCCGCCAGCAGCAGCCGTGCGTCCGGGTAGTGGCTGCGCAGCTGCTGCGCCACCGCCGCCAGGTTGTTGGCGCTGAGCGCCACGCACACCGTCTCACCGGTCAGGCGGTGCACGGTGAGGCCGGTGGCGTAGCCTTCGGTGAGCCAGATAACCGCGTTGTCCAGGCCGCAGAGGGTGTGGTAGGCGGCTTTCACCTGCCCGCCCGCCAACATGCGTTTATCCCCGTTGGCGTTAATCAGCTGCACGTTGACCACCTCGTCCCCGGTATTGTGCAGTGGCAGCAGCAGGTCGCCGGGGTGGAAGGTTATTCCGCCAACGCGCAGCGACTGGCCGTGCAGGGTCAGGGTGTCCACCTCCGGCCAGCCCTTGGCGCTCAGGTAGGCGTTGCCGGTCTGAGGCCGGGCAGCGGCCACCAGAGCCTGTGCCTGTCGCGCGGCCTTGCGCTGGGCCTCGGCCTTGTCTTGCCCGCCGGTCTTCTGTGATGCATGGCCGGTCTCAGCGGCCGGTGGCAAGGCGCTGGCGTTCTCCCCCATCACGGCGGCCACCTGTTCGGCAGCGGCCCGGGCAGACAGTGACAAGGCCTTTTCCACCAGGTTGAGGCCGTCACCGGCCCCGCACTGATTGCAGAACCAGGTGCCACGCCCGCCCTGGTTGTCAAAGCGGAAGCGGTCTTTACCGCCGCAGGTCGGGCACGGCTGCGGCTTGCCGTTCGGCTGTAAAGTAATACCGAGGGCCGGGAGTATCACCGGCCACTGGCCGGTGGCGGTGCGTACGGTCTGGGAAACGAAGTGGGCGCTCATGCTCTTCTCCTCAGTGTACGGTGGCGTTCTGCGATGCCGACAGGCGTTCACAGCACAGCTCGTCCATCATCTTTTGCCCCAGCGCGGTCAGGCGTGGCGCGGCCACCAGAACGTCCGGCTGCACCATGTCGCTCAGCATGGTGCACGCCATGTCCATGCCATCCTCTGCGCCGTACTGACGCACAAAGTGCCCCTCCAGACGCAGGGCAATCGTCATCTGCAGCTCGTCCAGCGTGTACCCGAGGCTCACCCGGTAAAAGGTGCAGGTGTCCAGATAGGCCTGCGCCACGGCGCGGCGGAAAACGGCGGTACGGACTTCAATCGGTAAACAGGATGCAGTGTTCATGCGGCGGTGGCCTCCATGCGGGCAAGAATTTGGGTTTCACAGGTGTTGACGACGTGGCCGAGCTGGTCAGTCAGCAGGGCAATAACCGAGGCAAACGATGCCTGTTGCACGGCATCGGGGCGATGCCCGCCGAGGTCGAGGGTGTCCAGCAGGTCGAGGAACAGCACGCCGGTGGCGTGCGCATGCTGAAGACGCAGAAAATCGGCGTGCGGGATAGGGTAATGGGTGTCGCGGTAATAGCGGTCGGCCAGCGTATTCATGCCACCGCCTTAACCGGCAGACGACCGGCAAAGGACAACACGTAATCACGGGCCAGCACGCGGCGGGCGTTGCGTTCGCTATCCGCCATGGTGCGCACGATACGCGGCGAAGCCGTCAGCGCAGAGCGGCGCACGGCCGCAAACAGAAAGCAGAATGTAGGATGAGTCGGGGTGAGGGTCGTAGCCATGGTGGCAGCCTCCATTGAGTCATGGTTATTGCTACCACCGAAGTTCCTACGCTTATGGGTGGTAGCCCAGACGGGGGTAGGAATACCGGCCTCAATGGATACCGGCCAGCCCGAAGGCTGCCCCGCCTGAGCCACCATTGTTTGATAGCCACAGTAGCATAGAAACCACTGTGCAAAAAATGATCGCACTAAGGCTGCGACATAAAAAAACACGCCTGGCGCGTGTTGTGTCGCCATTGAGTAACACGGGTTCCTACGCCCGGCTGCCGATTGTGTGGCAGCGGGAGGGCTATAGCGCAAGGCTGGACAAGGGGGCAAGCCGTAAGACGCCCCCGGACGTTCAATCGATCGCATAGTGATCAACAGTCGGTCAATTGGTCGTTGCGAGTATCGGCCGCCGCGCAGGTCAGCGGCACCGGCCCGGCACGGAACAGGCGAGGCTCCGCCTGGCGACTCGCCAGACGAATAACGCCGTGTTTTTCACTGCGGTGCTCCGGCAAGACGACGCCAGGCTCTTTACGCTGCAACAGGATAGCTTCCGCCACAAACAGCGCGTCGCGCTCATCGAGGGTGAAATGCTGGCGACCAAAGGTTAACTGCATCATACGGCGGCCTCCTGGTGACGGTTGGCGATACGTTCGTCCATCCACTGCTCGACCTCGGAGGCCAGCCAGGCGACGTTTTTACCGCCGAGGGAGACCTGAGCCGGGAACTGCCGGCGGCTCATCATCTCGTACACGGTGGAGCGGGACAGGCCGGTGGTGTAGAGCACTTCCGGCAGGCGGATAAAGCGCTCGCGTGGGGTGTAACCGCCAGGAAGCACCGGCGACGGGGTGGATGGGGTGGGGGTGGAAACGGTCAACATAAAAACGCTACCTCTTGGTGTCCGGCCAACGCTGGCCGGGACTGTGTGAACTTCGGTAGCGCCCTATTATGTGAATATTTACCGGGGTGGCAACAAGGCGTTGTTGTGTGATGGGATAGATAATTGCCTGATTTTTAATCACATGGCAAACAATGACAATCCTTGGCAAACAATGGCAAACGATGGCAAACCTTCTGGTAAGAAATAACGATGAATCAATGCGTAATTAATAGGGAAAAACCGCCAAACAGCGCTAGCCAGGGAAAAGGTCGTTTTGGGCCGGGTGAACAGTGGTGAACACCGGGTGAAGAGTTTATAGAAAACTGTTCACCCTCTTATTTGCTGATTTATCTATATTTTTTCTTTAGGTGAACAGTAGTGAATAGTTTTAGGTAAAACTAAAAATGGCTTGATGGTTTTCTCATCAGTGCTCAAGGCTGTTGTCCTGGGGACAGTCCAACCGGGATGAATGGCGATGTTGTACGGCGGTCAGCAGAATAGCTTCACATTGACTGACACCGGAGACACGACCATGAGCACCACCGCCTTACCGAAATACATCACCGATAAACTGCACGCCCTGCGTGACGCTCGCGCCGCCCACGACAAAAACTACCAGGCATTGACCGACGTCGTAACCGGCATTGCCCGCTGCCACCAACAGAAGAAAGACACCGAAGTGCAGAGCCAGGAGGCAGAAAGCCAGTGGCGCAACCTGTTTCGCAAACTGCGCGGAGAAATGACGCCGGAACTGCAAGCGCAGCACCACAGCCGGATTTCCAAGCGGGAGCTGGCGAAAGAGTTCGACGGACTGATTGAGGAGATGGAACTGGACAAAATGCAGCTTCACCTCAACTGCGGCGGCACGGCCCCGCAGGTGGTGGCCGCACACAAAGACGCCCTCACGACCTTTGCGGCTCATGCGATGCATCAGGCGGTGGATGCGCTGAGCAAGGCGCTTATCAGCCCTGACGTTATCAAGGCGTGCGCACTGGCTTCACGGGCTTACGGCGTCTATGCGGACAATCCGATGAAAATGATTGAGCTACAGGTACTGGGCACGCTACAAGGCCGCATTCGCGCTACCATGGCTACACAAAATATCGACCACCCGGTGCTTAATGAGATTGGCCTGACGATACCGCAAGAAACGGGCGCATTGCCGGAACTGCAAAGAAGTCCAGGCAAACGCATGCAGGCTGTCGCAGAACTGAAGGAAAAACGTCAACGCTTGCAGCAGAAGGGGGCCAAATCATGATGCGCTGCCCGCTGTGCACCCATGCATCCTATACCCGCACCAGTCGCTATATCACGGAGCGGACGAAAGAGGCGTATTACCAATGTCAGAGCCTGACCTGTTCTTGCACATTCAAGACGGTGGAAAGCGTCGATAAAATCCTGTGCCAGCCGATACAGGCGCAACCGGTCGATGAGAACGCCCTGCCACCGCCCGAGAAACAGACGTTGAACCGCTATCGCCGTTACAGCAGCAATCCTACCCTGCACTAATCACACTCCGCCCCGCCGCTCTCGACAGCATCGCGGGGCATTCCCCTTCCGCCTCGCCCAAAACAGCCTTTTTCCTGGCTAGCCAGCCTCAAATTGCGCGTGCATGCATAGGGTGCATGATTTTGCATGCAAGAAAATGCACTTTTCATCCCCTGCCGCACCAGTACTGGCGCGGCCTGCGGCCGTTCATGCAACTGCATGAAAAGCGACACATGAAGTGCGCAGGCGAGGCGGGGGAAGTATTGCGCGCCAGCGTGAAAACTATAAATCGAACTCCCTAGCATTAAACGCAGATGCACCGGAATAATTAAAACCCAGATTATATAAAATTTGGGTATCTATCCTTAACTGATCCCATAAAAGGGGATCAGTTATATTTTTTTTGTGTAGAAATGCGCCTTCACCAGATGCAAAGTCACGCACAAAACAGTAACTATCATCCTTTCTAACAATCGCTCCTCCCAGTTGTAATAAAACACCATCCTTACCAAAAATCGGCCCACGTATTTTACTTTTAACTTCTGGAGAAATATTTTTCCTTCTTGTTATAGCGAAGTAATGTTTAGAATCTTCATATTTTTTGTTTATATATAATTGGCGAGCATACCAAAATTGATTTTCGACATTTGAATCACCCTCTGTAAATGACCTTCTCCAATAGTACTCTGCAATATCATTATCTTGCGGATAAAAGTCAGTTATTATTTTCGCAAGACGACCATTACAAACCTTGTCAGCAGGATAATATTCCAAAACCTTCTCCATTATCCCTCTAGCCTTAGGCACGTCGTCATTTTTAATATATGCTTTCGAAAGCGCAATTGATATAAAGGTACTCGCACTATTCTTATTGAATGCTTTTTCTAACGATGCTATCGCACCTTTATTATCATTTAACAAGGAACTTAATTTAGATTCAGCCTCCAAAAGAAACTCTGAATTTGGATACTTCTGCAACCCTGAGTGCAATGTTGTTACAAACTCTTTGATTAATTCTTTTAATGTTTTTTCATCTATAGTTTGAGCGTTAAGAATTGTTGATATTTTTTCTAAATGTACTTTACATAAAGTATGGTAACTATGTGAGTTATTATTATCATAGCCACTTCTAATGTTATTTAATGCGTACTCACGAGCTCGGGAAAGAAATCTTTCTCGTTCTAAATCATTCCCCCCCCTTGCTTTTTGGAGTTCAAGTTCGGAACGTGTATGATTTATAGTTGGGTTATATGGTGCGATCTCAGCCGCAATGTCTAAATGTTGTTCTGCAAGTCTAAAATTGGGGTTTTTCCTTTTCATTTCAAAAATAGCTATTTGCTGGTGATAATAATCATCAAACTCTCCAATTTGTTTTGCAGAATCATATATCCTTCTAACGACTAATGGATCATTGAAAAGTGACATTAGGTTTTTAGCTTTGATAATTTCCCTATATGCCTTTTTATCTGATGAATATCCAATATCTAGAGAGTCAATCAAATCAAAATATAAATCCTCTCTATCTTCTTCAGTAAGCATCGTACGTGCAAAAACAAATTCTGCAATTAAAGGGTGCCTAGCTTGATATGCATAGTCATCATTATTAGAGGGGTTTATGACCTGAACAATATTTTCAAGAGGACTGAAAAATTTCTGTTTGAAAATCTCAAACGGTACGCCAAATATTCGATGTATGATACCAGTACGAACCGACACACCCAAACGGTTAAGAGCACAAATAGTTCTGTATATTAATCTAGCTTGCTCTGGCTCAATATTATTATACTCATCGAAGACAATATCTTCGAAGGACTTACCCATGGTAACTTCGTAAAGCGCAACTAATATTTGCCTTCCGGCTTTACTTCTAAATGCCTCCTCTTGTTTTTCACGAGCTAAATCTTTTATCAGCCCCAAACATTGAAAGCGTTCAAGCTTATCTAAAAGGTCTTTAATTTCCTTTTCTTTCAAGTAAGGTAATTTATACTCTCTTGAAACATAAGAATGCAATGGCTCACACTCCATATTCCATTCATTCCCTCTTTCGGAAGAAATAATAGTTAACTTTAAGTTTGACGAAGTCCCTCTCTTAATTAATGATATTACCTCTGAAATATGGAATGACACTTTATCTACAAATAAAAAAACTCGATCATTAGCTCTTTCACATATTTCAAATATGGAATTCAATTCTATTTTATTTGACGATTCCCAGTACAAAACTATGCGATTATATTCTATTGCAGAATCCCATGCGATACGTTTTAAAGTTATCGTTTTCCCAGCACCTGCATGTCCTTTGACTAAAAAGAAATCGACAGTTGTGCTTCTCTCAATTTCTTCAAGTAAAATAACCTCACTAATTATTGTGTCTGTAAGAGACCTGCGACAGTCATATGACTCCTTAATCGATTCCCAACCATATGAACTCCCTTTATAAAATTCGGAAGGACTAAGCTTATTCGTAGGCATATCTGAGCGGATAAAAACAAGCTCACTGGAGAGCAACTCTAGAGTTTTAGATGACAATTCCAAATCATTATTATTTAAAACACGCTCAATCTCATGCTGTTTTTTAACGCGAGAGACATTCCTCAACGCCACAGGAGCGGTCTGATCTAAAGAATTAATGAAATCCTCGAAAGTCCCTTTAAGAGGGGTTATTTTTTTCTTCTCCCACATACGTACTTCAGCATCAGACAATGACGGAGTGACAGTATAAAACCTTGGTCTCTCTTCTATCGTTTCGCTCAAGGATAACAGGGCTTGCCTGAGATCTGAGTCATCCAGACTATATCCTATGAAAACTATAGTATACTGATGCCCATGCTCATCTAAACGATTAAATAACCTATCTCTATTACGCTTATGCGTAACATATTGGTCAGGGGTTAATATTAATGGTATCGTTAGATCATCAGTTTTAGTAATGCATCCATGGAGTTTTACATAACAGATGGAATCAGTGGTTCGAAGTACTTCATCGACTCGGTCACTATTTTTATATATACATTTAATATTTTGAGTTTTATCTAACTGTTTTTGATAGGCTCTCTCGATCACTAAATCATAGTTTGTTGTATAAATGCCAACCCATCTAAAGGTCGGAATCTTCAAATGAAATTCAGCTGGTTCAAACTCATCGAAGTAATCCTTAACAAACTGCTGGACCGTATGAATATCGGTTTCTGATATTGCTAGCTCCGCTATAGAAGATAATGTCTTAGTGGTTTTCTCTTCTCCGAAATACTCTTTCGAAAGAATATTTGCCAAATCATTCCCTTTAGGTGCTTCTTTCCCACTCTGTGTTTTAGCCCCAATAGTGGCACCAGAACCTAAAAATAGAACAACACGACCTGAGTTGATGTTTTGACTTAAAATGTGAGGGATATCCATAGAGCCCATAACTCCAACAGTTATTGTTAGTAATAGTTGCTACACCACTACTGACAAAAAGTCCAGAATCTGATTTCATTCTTATGATCTATATACAATTATATAGCGATAAAAAACGAGTTTAATTTTCTTTAAAGGCATCATCTTTAGCAAAATCATATGCCGAGATGCTGTTTTGACGGTTTACGTCCAAAAAATCAGCCCACCACTGAATCATCAGCCGCCGCTCATCCAAATGCTCAGAAGTATGGATGTAAGCCGCACGCACATTGTTACGCTCAGAATGGCTTAGCTGACGTTCTATCGCATCATCGCTCCACAACCCGGACTCACCCAAAGCACCGCGCGCCATCGTCCGAAAACCGTGCCCACAGACTTCTGTTTTGGTGTCGTAACCCATTGCACGTAGTGCATTATTCACCGTGTTTTCGCTCATGACTTTATCGGGATCATGATCGCCGGGAAACAACCGCTTGTTTTCTCCGCTCAAAGTCCTCAGCTTCTCCAACAAAACCAACGCTTGGCGGCTTAGCGGGACAAGATGCTCTTCTTTCATCTTCATGCCACGATGTGAATAGCGCACACCTTTGATTTCTTCACGCTGCGCCGGAATGCGCCAGCAAGCTTTATCAAAATCGAACTCATCCCAGCGAGCGAAACGCAGCTCACTAGAACGCACAAAGGTGAGTAAAGAAAGCTCTACGGCGATGCGTGTCATGAGACGTCCCCGATAAGCGGCAAGCCGTGCGAGAAACTCAGGGAAACGATGAGGCGGCAATGCAGGATAATGCCGAGCTTTGGTTGTTGCCAATGCTCCGGGCATGTCGCTGGCAGGATTTGAATCAATGTAATCGTTCTGAACTGCATAACGCATAATGGCAGTTACACGTTGCTGTAAGCGCTGCGCTACGTCGTGCTTACCGCTGGCATCAACGGCCTTAATCGGTGCTAAGAGATGGCTGGTTTTAAGACCACGAATATCAGCCGCACCAATGTGCGGGAAAATATACAGTTCCAAATAACGAAGCACTCTCGCTCTGTGATCTTCACTCCAGCGTTTGTTGTTGGCATGCCATTCTCGGGCAATGGTCTCGAACGTGTATGCGCCCGCAGTTTCAGCCTGAGCTTCCCTTTCTTCTGCTTTTGGATCCAATCCTTGTACCAACAGCTTTTTGGCTTCGTCTCTTTTGCTACGAGCCTCGGCAAGACTGACCATCGGCCAAACACCGAAAGCAAGCCGATCCTCTTTTTTATCGTTAGGGCGGCGGTACTTCATTCGCCAATACTTGGAACCTTTCGTCGTAACCTCGAGATACAAACCGCCACCATCGGCCATTTTGTAGGTTTTCTCTTTGGGCTTTGCGGTCTCGACCTGGCGGGCGTTTAGCTTCATTTTGGGGGCACATTTTCTATCGAAGTGGAGATGCCCCCAATTATGCCCCCAGTGCCCCCTGGATTTCAACGGACGGTCTCGGACAACGGCGGACGCCAGAAAGGCTACTCTTATTGATTTTAAAGGATTTTTTGGACTTCGTCGGACGACTACGGAAGGGGGAATGGTGCCGAAGGCCGGACTCGAACCGGCACGTATCTCTACGGTTGATTTTGAATCAACTGCGTCTACCGATTTCGCCACTTCGGCACTGAAGTAGTATGCGGAAAACGGGTGCATTATACCTTCCCGCGATCGTCACGCAACACTTATCCGTTGTTCAATGAGTTAAGTGTCGAAAAAAGCGCCGCAGCGCACGTTTGCCCATCCTCTCGCATCGCCCCGCCGCTCAGCCGATTCACAAACTTTGTCGCATGTCACATTAATTATCACAGGATGGTGTTGCACAGCGAAATCTGGATGAGAGCCTATAATCAGAAATTAATCATTAAGTTAATAACAATCCCCACCCCAACCCCCACGCCGGCATTTGTGATAACTGTCGCTTACTTGTTAATCGCGATGGTTGAAGATGTTCCTCCATAACAAAAAATAACAGCTTCGCGGCGCCCCTGCCGCCGCCGGGGCCACAGGAGCGAACATGATCCCGTCTGAACGCCGCGATTACATCTATCGCTATGTGCATGAATACCAGCTGGCGAGCATCAGCGCGCTGTCTGAGCTGATGAGCGTCTCCCACATGACGGTGCGGCGCGATATCCGCGTGCTGGAAGAGCAAGGCAAGGTGGTCAGCGTCAGCGGCGGCGTACGCCTGAGCGAGGCGCTGCGCCAGGAGCTGGCCTATTGCGAGAAGGCGCAGCTGCACCACCGCCACAAACGCGAGATCGGCAAATACGCCGCCGGCTTGGTGGAAGACGGTCAGGTGGTCTATCTGGACGCCGGCACCACCACCTTCGAGATCGCCCGCAGCCTGGCGGAGCGTTTCAATCTGACGGTAGTCACCAACGATTTCTCCATCATCCAGCACCTGATGAATCGCCCGCAGCTCAGCCTGTTCCACACCGGCGGCCAGGTAGATCAGCGCAACTACTCCTGCGTCGGCAACAGCGCCGCCATGCTGTTGCGCAGCCTGAATATCGACGTGGCCTTCATCAGCACCAGCTCCTGGGATCTGGAGCACGGCCTCTCCACGCCGCACGAGGAGAAGGTGCTGGTCAAGCAGGCGCTGCTGGAGGTCGCCCGCCGCCGGGTGCTGGTCTCCGACAGCAGCAAGTACGGCAAATACGGCATGTTCCGCGTCTGTCCGCTGGAGGCGCTGAGCGACATCATCTGCGACGCCGCGCTGCCGCCGGAGGCGCAGCAGCTGCTGCGCGAGCGCGGTCTGCAACTGCACAACGTCCAACTCTGATAACAACAACGCTAGGGAAAGGAGCACCATATGAACATCGTCATCACCGGCGGCGCCGGTTTTCTCGGCCAGCGGCTGGCGAAAGCGCTGCTGCACGGCAGTTGCCCGCTGGCCTTCGACACGCTGATCCTGGCGGACATCACCCCGCCGCCCGCCCCGCTGCCGGATACGCGCCTGCAGTGTCTGGCGCTCGATCTGTCGCAGCCCGGCGCGGCGGAGCGGCTGATCGATGCCGACTGCGGCGTGCTGTTCCACCTGGCGGCCATCGTCAGCAGCCATGCGGAGAGCGATTTCGATCTCGGCATGCAGGTCAATTTCGACGCCACCCGCCAATTGCTGGAAGCGGCGCGCCACCGGGCGCCGGGCATGAAGTTCATCTTCACCAGTTCGCTGGCGGTGTTCGGCGGCGAGTTGCCGCCGGTGATCGACGATCGCTGTGCGGTCACCCCGCAATCCTCCTACGGCGCGCAGAAGGCGATGTGCGAGCTACTGATCAACGACTATGCGCGCAAAGGCTTCGTCGATGGCCGCGTGCTGCGCCTGCCCACCATCAGCGTGCGGCCGGGCAAGCCGAACAAGGCGGCATCGTCGTTCGCCAGCGGCATCATCCGCGAGCCGCTGCACGGTGAGCCGGCGGTGTGCCCGGTAGACGCCGAGCTGGCGCTGTGGCTCTCCAGCCCGGCTGCGGTGGTGAGCAACTTCATCCACGCCGCCACGCTGCCCGCTTCGGCGTTCGGCGCGCTGCGCACGCTCAACCTGCCCGGCATCAGCGTGCGCGTGCGGGAGATGCTCGAAGCGCTGCGCGCGGTGGCCGGTGACGCCGTCGCCGCACGGGTGCGATTCGAGCCGGACGCCGCCATCAACCGCATCGTCGCCGGCTGGCCGGGCGAGTTCGACACCCGGCGGGCACAGCAGCTGGGCTTTATCGCCGATGAAAGCTTCGAGCAGGCGATCCGCGCCTTTATCCGCGACGACATGCCGCAAGGCGGGGGCTGATCATGGCGATGTATACCCCAATCATCGGGCTGGCGGTGGCGGTGTTCGCACTGATCTTCCTCGTGCTGCGCACCCGCGTGCATGCGCTGATCGCCATGCTTATCGCCGCCTCCATCGCCGGCATTACCGGCGGCATGGGCGCCACGCAAACCGTCGACGCCATCACCAAGGGCTTCGGCTCCACGCTCGGCAGCATCGGCATCGTCATCGGGCTGGGGGTGATGATGGGCCGGGTGCTGGAGGTCTCCGGCGCCGCCGAGCAGATCGCCTACAGCTTTATCAAGTGGCTGGGCAAAAGGCGCGAGGAGTGGGCGCTGGCCATCACCGGCTATATCGTCAGCATCCCGATTTTCGTCGATTCGGCGTTCGTCATCCTTTATCCGCTGGTCAAGGCGCTGGCGAAAAAGGGCAAGCGCAACCTGCTGACGCTCGGCGTCGCGCTGGCCGGCGGGCTGATCCTCACCCACCACGCGGTGCCGCCGACGCCGGGGCCGCTGGGCGTAGCGGGCATCTTCGGCGTGGATATCGGCGCCATGATGCTGGCCGGGCTGGTGCTGGCCATTCCCTGCGTGATCGGCATCGTGCTGTATGCGCGCTGGCTGGGCGCGCGCTACCCGGACTTTATGCCGCAGGAAGAGGAAGCGCCGCAGGATCTGCGCGCCGCGCATCAGCAGTATCTGGCGGAGAAAGAGGGCAAGGCGCTGCCGAGCCTGATGCTGTCGCTGCTGCCGATCCTGACGCCGATCGGGCTGATCTTCGTCAACGCGGTCAACAATATGCTGGCCAAGCGCGAGGGCATGGGCTGGCTGGCGGAAAGCCTGTGGGGCCAAAGCTTCGCGTTTCTCGGCTCGCCGATGATCGCGCTGGCGATCAGCGTACTGTTGGCGGTGTACACCCTGATGCCGCACGCCAATAAACACGACACGCTGGAGCGCCTGGAAGAAGGCCTGCAGACCGCCGGCATCATCCTGCTGGTCACCGGCGCCGGCGGCGCGCTGGGGGCGGTATTGCGCGAGAGCGGCGCCGGCACGCAGCTGGCGGAGCAGGTTGCCGGGCTGCCGATCTCGCCGGTGCTGATCCCGTTCGTCATCGCCACGCTGGTGCGGGTGATACAGGGATCCGGTACGGTGGCGATGATCACCGCCGCCTCGATCTCGGCACCGATCGTCAGCCTGCTGCCCGGCGTCAATATGCTAGCGGCGGCGCAGGCGGCCACCCTGGGCGCGCTGTTCTTCAGCTACTTCAACGACAGCATGTTCTGGGTGGTCAACCGTATGATGGGCATCAAGGACGTGCGCCAACAGATGATGGTGTGGTCGGTGCCCACCACTATCGCCTGGGCTATTAGCCTGTGCGGCGTGGTGTTGCTGGACTGGCTGCTGTAACGCTTCCCCCCCAACGTCAACCCCAGGGCGCGATCTGTTAGATCGCGCCCCAAACGTATTCTTTCGCCCCCCCAATCGGCTCTTCTCAACCAATGCAGCCAGCATAAAATAATCCCCAGCCGCAATGGCAATGCTGCAAATAATTGCATACCCATGTGTCAGCCAATAAAGAATGAGGTTGCGTAACATTCCGAGAACACTATTTTTTCATTGGTGAAAATCAGGCAGGAAATAGAAAATCGAAATTTGGGTTATCGAAGAATAGAGGTTATTCCCGCTAGATGGGTTTTATCTTAAATCACCAGAAAATAGCGTACAGACCTAACAAAATGGCCAGTTAATGCCTAAAAACCAGCTGAGATCGCTTGCCTCTGCAGAGTTAATAGCTTTAAGATGGTGCAAGAAAATTTTCCCTGGTGTTGGCCAACATTGGCAACCTGGCCTTACGCGGTCAGGTTTTTTTTTGTATTTTTATCAAAAAATTACCGGAAAAGTGTACCGCCTTAAGGGATGAGAAACTAGTTAGACTAAAGTACAGCCCCTTACTAGACCTTTATCAGTTCATGCAGGTTATTATTTCATATCGCAGAGATTGGGGCAGGTACTCTATATTACGTCCTCAAGGTGAACCTACACGCGGGCAAATCAATACCGATTAACGTCCGTCATTTCCTGAATCGAAAGACGCTATTCGCTAGCCGATATTTTCTCCCTTTAGACATATCCCGCTGATGAGTTCTGCGCAGCCGTTGCCTCAGTACTCCACCGGTTTAATCAGCCGCAGCTCCATCCCCAGGCGCACGGCATGTCGGGCATTCGTTACCCCCAGCTTTTTGACTATGTTGGACATATGAAACTTGATGGTTCCGGTCTTGATGCCCAGGATCATCGCCGTTTCCTGGTAGGTTTTACCCACGCTGGCCCAATAGAGGATCTCGTTTTCCCTGTCGGTAAAGCGGACGTTACGCTCCAGCGCTGCGGCGTTTTTTGCTGACAGTGGTGACAGCGCCAGATAGGACTCATGCAGCGAGGACAGCAATACCGAAATGTCGCCTTTACGTTCGGTGAGTGCCTGGATGGCTTCCGCTCTCTGCTCAACGTTAAAGGCAAAGGAAAGCGTGACGAGATTGTCGTTGTAATCGTGCAGCACGAAGGTATAGCCGTGCGTCACACCAAACCCGCGGGCCTGTTCGAACAGTTCGGGAAAGTGCAGCCCCGCGTCGGCCATGATTTGCTCGTCCCAGGCGAAGGGGGTCAGGCGGTTGCGGGCGGTAAGCACCACCGGATCAATGTACTGCAACCCCTGCTCTTGATACTTTTTTACCCATTCACTCGGGTAGTTGGTGACGCCAAAGATGCAGGCAATGTCTTTTTTGGATAACACCACATACGCCCACAGGAGATCGCCCAACTCTCCAAGTGCCGCCTCCAGGCGCTTGCCGATGATATTGCTGAGATTATATTCGTCTTCCATTGGCTGCCTGCTCCCTCTCCCTGCATTGCCGCTGAGGTGACTATAACACGACAAAAACCGCAGGCGGGGGCATGCCCCCCAACAAAAAAGGCGCGGCCCCGCGGCCACGCCTTTCTTCACTACCGATCGCCCCGCTACTTGCGTTTGAGCAGCATATACACGCTGATCAGCAGGAACAGCATGCTCGGCAGCAGTGCGCCCAGCACCGGTGGCATGCTGTAGACCATGCTCAGCGGGCCGAAGATCTGGTCCAGCACGTAGAACAGGAAGCCGAAGCTGATGCCGGTCACCACGCGGATGCCCATCGGCACGCTGCGCAGCGGGCCAAAGATGAACGACAGCGCCATCAGCATCATCACCGCCACCGACAGCGGGGAGAAGATTTTGCTCCACATGTTGAGCTGGTAACGGTTGGATTCCTGGCCGCTCTGCTTCAGGTACTTCACGTAATTGTGCAGCCCGCTGATGGAGAGCGAATCCGGATCCAGCGCCACCACGCCCAGCTTGTCCGGGGTCAGGTTGGTTTTCCATTCGCCGGTCAGCGTCTGGGTACCGGTCACCTGTTTCGGGTTGGTCAGATCCGAGGTGTCCACCTGCGAAAGCTGCCACAGGCCGTTCTCGAAGCTGGCGGTAGCGGCATAGCGCACCGTCTCGAGGCGACGCTGATCGTTGAAGTGGTAGATGTTCACGCCGGAGAGTTCTTTATCGCCGGAGACGCGCTCAATGTAGATGAAGTCGTTGCCGTCCTTCGCCCACAGCCCGCTCTTGGTGGAGAGCAGCGAACCGCCGTACATCTGCTGGGCGCGGTAGTTGCGCGCCATCTGCTCGCCCTGCGGCGCCACCCACTCGCCGATCGCCATGGTCAGCAGCACCAGCGGAATGGCGGTTTTCATCCCCGAGCCGGCGATCTGCAGGCGGGTGAAGCCGGAAGCCTGCATCACCACCAGTTCACTGCGCGTCGCCAGCTGGCCCAGGCCGAGCAGCGCGCCGAGCAGCGCCGCCATCGGGAAGAAGATCTCGATGTCTTTCGGCACGCTCAGCAGGGTGTACATACCGGCGCTCAGCGCGGTGTATTCACCCTGGCCGACCTTGCGCAGCTGATCGACGAACTTGATGATGCCGGACAGCGACACCAGCATGAACAGCGTCATGATGATGGTGTTGAAAATCGTTTTGCCGATATACCGGTCTAATACGCCAAACATCAGGCCGCTCCTCTCAGGCGTGCGCGCAGCTTGCGCATCGGCACGGTATCCCACAGGTTCAGCGCCAGCGCGATCGCGAAGTAAACGCCGTTAACCAGCCACAGCCACAGCATCGGATCCAGTTTGCCCTTGCCGGCGTTGGAGCGCAGCGAGGTCTGCACCAGGAAGAAGATCAGATACAGCAGGATGGCCGGCAGCATGCTCAGCACGCGGCCCTGGCGCGGGTTCACCACGCTGAGCGGCACCACCAGCAGCGCCATCAGCGCCACCGATACCACCAGCGTCAGGCGCCAGTGGAACTCGGCGCGTGCGTCCGGATCGTCGGATTCCCACAGCGTCTGCATCGACATCTGTTCGGATTCGGTGTTGTCCGCCGCCACGGTGCGGTGGCCAATCACCGCCTTGTAGTCGGTGAAGTCGGTAATGCGGAAGTCGCGCAGCAGCGCGGTGCCTTCAAAGCGGGTGCCCTTGTCGAGCGTCACCACCTGCGAGCCGTCTTTCTGCTGCACGATGTTGCCGTGCTCGGCCACCACCACCGAAGGGCGTTGGTTGCCGTTCGGCCGCAGTTGCGCCAGGAACACGTCATTGAAGGTGCTGCCCTTCACGTTGCCGATAAACAGCACCGCGTTGCCGTCCTGCGAGGGTTTGAACTGCCCTTCCGCCAGCCCGGCGATGCTCGGGTTGGCCTTGGCTTCGTTCACCACCACGTCCTGAGAGCGCGAGGCCCAGGGGCCGGCCCAAAACACGTTCACCGCCGCGACCGCAGAGGTGAGCAGCGCCAGGATCATGGCGGCGATAATCAGGGTGCGCTTGCCCAGCCCGCAGGCGTGCATAACGGTGATTTCGCTCTCGGTATACAACCGCCCAAGCGTCATCAGCAAGCCGAGAAACAGGCTCAAAGGCAGGATGAGCTGCGCCATTTTCGGCACGCCCAACGCGAGCAGGGAGAGTACTAAGTTTGTCGGGATATTGCCGTCCACCGCGTCGCCCAACACCCTGACCAGGTTCTGACAAAAGAAGATCAGAAGCAGGATGAACAGGATGGCGATTTGGCTCTTGAGCGTTTCCCGTACCAGATATCTTATGATGATCACGCTTATTACGCCTGTGAAAACTTGTCTTTTTGCAGGAAAATCGATAATTTCATCGTTAATCCGCCATTTATTCTCATCATATGGCAACCTTCACAGCTAAAATAGTATTACAACATCAAGCCGTTTGGGTGTCCTATAGGAACTTGCTTATAGTCGCCAAAACAGAGCAATTTATGCCGTTCAGGTTAACATAATCCGTTAACTCAAATGGCAGGAGATCGTTACGGAGTCGGTTATTCTAGCCGTAGCGTCCGCCTTTGTCTTTAAGATTCAGGAGAGTGCATGGAGTTCAGTGTAAAAAGCGGTAGCCCGGAAAAACAGCGCAGTGCCTGTATTGTAGTCGGCGTTTTCGAACCGCGCCGCCTGTCCCCTATCGCAGAACAACTCGACAAAATCAGTGATGGTTATATCAGCGCATTGCTGCGCCGTGGCGAACTGGAAGGCAAGGTCGGGCAGACGCTGCTACTGCACCATGTGCCCAACATTCTCTCCGAGCGCATCCTGCTGATCGGCTGCGGCAAAGAGCGCGAGCTCGATGAGCGCCAATACAAGCAGGTGATCCAGAAAACCATCAATACCCTCAACGACACCGGCTCGATGGAGGCGGTCTGCTTCCTGACCGAGCTGCACGTGAAAGGCCGCAATACCTACTGGAAAGTGCGTCAGGCGGTAGAAACTGCCAAAGAGACGCTCTACACCTTCGATCAGCTGAAAAGCAACAAGGTGGAGCCGCGCCGTCCGCTGCGCAAAATGGTGTTCAACGTGCCGACCCGCCGTGAGCTCACCAGCGGCGAGCGCGCCATTCAGCACGGTCTGGCGGTGGCTTCCGGCATCAAGGCGGCCAAAGATCTCGGCAACATGCCGCCGAACATCTGTAACGCCGGCTACCTGGCCTCGCAGGCCCGCCAGCTGGCGGACGCCTTCAGCACCAATATCACCACCCGCGTCATCGGCGAACAGCAGATGAAAGAGCTGGGCATGAACGCCTACCTGGCGGTCGGCGCCGGTTCGCAGAACGAATCATTGATGTCGGTGATGGAATATAAGGGCAACCCAAATCCGGACGCTAAGCCGATCGTGCTGGTAGGCAAAGGGCTGACCTTCGACTCCGGCGGCATCTCGATCAAACCGGCCGACGGCATGGACGAGATGAAATACGACATGTGCGGCGCGGCGACCGTGTACGGCGTGATGCGCGTGGTGGCGGAGCTGAACCTGCCGCTGAACGTGATCGGCGTGCTGGCCGGCTGTGAAAACATGCCGGGCGGCCGGGCATACCGTCCGGGCGACGTGCTGACCACCATGTCCGGCCAGACCGTCGAGGTGCTCAACACCGACGCCGAAGGCCGTCTGGTGCTGTGCGACACCCTGACCTACGTCGAGCGCTTCGAGCCGGAGCTGGTGATCGACATCGCCACCCTGACCGGCGCCTGCGTGATCGCCTTGGGCCACCACATCACCGGCCTGATGTCGAACCACAACCCGCTGGCGCACGAGCTGCTAGGCGCTTCCGAGCAGGCCGGCGACCGCGCCTGGCGCCTGCCGATGGCCGACGAGTACTACGAGCAGCTGGACTCCAACTTCGCCGACATGGCGAACATCGGTGGCCGCCCTGGCGGCGCCATCACCGCCGCCTGCTTCCTGTCGCGCTTCACCCGCAAGTACACCTGGGCGCACCTGGATATCGCCGGCACCGCCTGGCGCTCCGGTAAAGCCAAGGGCGCGACCGGCCGCCCGGTGGCGCTGCTGTCGCAGTTCTTATTGAACCGCGCGGGTCTGAACGGCGACGATTAAATCTGAGCGGTAATTCAGGTATAATCCCAAGGGGCACAGCATGCTGTGCCCCTACATTTTTTTATCGGCAGCGGGGGATCCTTAATGAAACAGGCGACGTTTTATTTGCTCGACAACGCGGAACCGTCTGGTGCGCTCAGCGCCCATGAGGCCGTGGCCTGCGCCGTTGCCGCCGAACGCTGGCGTTCCGGCAAACGGGTGCTGATCGCCTGCGAGAGCCAGGAGCAGGCTCAGCGGCTGGACGAAGCGCTGTGGCAGCGCGAGCCGCATGAATTCGTGCCGCACAACCTGGCCGGCGAAGGGCCGCACTACGGCGCGCCGGTAGAACTGTGCTGGCCCGGCAAGCGCGGCAATGCCCCGCGCGATCTGCTGATCGCCCTGCTGCCGCAGTTTGCCGATTTTGCTACCGCTTTCCATGAAGTGGTAGACTTCGTTCCTTACGAAGACACTCTGAAACAGTTGGCGCGCGACCGTTACAAGGCCTATCGCAGCGTCGGCTTCCATTTGACCACGGCTACGCCGCCAACTCACTGAATACGATAAAGAATGGAAAAGACAAACAGTCAGCTCGACACCGCATACGACCCAAAACAGATCGAACAGAAGCTGTACGATCATTGGGAGAATCAGGGTTACTTCAAGCCGAACGGCGACACCAGCCAGGAAAGCTTCTGCATCATGATCCCGCCGCCGAACGTCACCGGCAGCCTGCACATGGGCCACGCGTTCCAGCAGACCATCATGGACACCATGATTCGCTATCAGCGCATGCAGGGTAAAAACACCCTGTGGCAGGCGGGCACCGACCACGCCGGCATCGCCACCCAGATGGTGGTGGAGCGCAAGATCGCTGCGGAAGAAGGCAAAACCCGCCACGACTACGGCCGTGACGCGTTCATCGACAAAATCTGGCAGTGGAAGGCGGAGTCCGGCGGCACCATCACCCGGCAGATGCGCCGTCTGGGCAACTCCGTGGACTGGGAGCGCGAGCGCTTCACCATGGACGAAGGCCTGTCGAACGCGGTGCGCGAAGTGTTTGTCCGTCTGCACAAAGAAGACCTGATCTACCGCGGCAAGCGCCTGGTGAACTGGGATCCGAAGCTGCGCACCGCCATCTCCGATCTGGAAGTGGAAAACCGCGAATCCAAAGGCTCCATGTGGCACCTGCGCTACCCGCTGGCCGACGGCGCGAAAACCGCCGAGGGCAAAGACTACCTGGTGGTCGCCACCACCCGTCCGGAAACCGTGCTGGGCGATACCGGCGTGGCGGTCAACCCGGAAGATCCGCGCTATAAAGATCTGATCGGCAAAGAGATCATTCTGCCGCTGGTCGGTCGCCGCATCCGCATCGTCGGCGACGAACACGCCGATATGGAAAAAGGCACCGGCTGCGTGAAGATCACCCCGGCGCACGATTTCAACGACTACGAAGTCGGCAAACGCCACGGCCTGCCGATGATCAACATTCTGACCTTCGACGGCGACATCCGCCAGGAAGCGGAAGTGTTCAACACCCTGGGCGAAGTCTGCACCGACTACTGCAACGAGATCCCGGCCGAGTTCCGCGGCCTGGAGCGCTTCGCGGCGCGTAAAGCGGTGGTTGCCGCCTTCGATAATCTGGGCCTGCTGGACGAGATCAAACCGCACGACCTGACGGTGCCTTACGGCGACCGCGGCGGCGTGGTGATCGAGCCGATGCTGACCGACCAATGGTACGTGCGCACCGCGCCGCTGGCCAAAGTGGCGGTGGAAGCAGTCGAACAGGGCCAAATCGAGTTCGTGCCGAAGCAGTACGAAAACATGTACTTCAGCTGGATGCGCGACATTCAGGACTGGTGCATCTCGCGCCAGCTGTGGTGGGGCCACCGTATCCCGGCCTGGTATGACGTGAACGGCAAAGTCTACGTGGGCCGCAGCGAAGAAGAAGTGCGCAGCGAGAACAACCTGGGCGCCGACGTGGTGCTGACCCAGGACGAAGACGTGCTGGACACCTGGTTCTCGTCCGGCCTGTGGACCTTCTCTACCCTGGGCTGGCCGGAGCAGACCGACGCGCTGAAAACCTTCCATCCGACCAGCGTGATGGTCAGCGGCTTCGACATCATCTTCTTCTGGATCGCGCGCATGATCATGCTGACCATGCACTTCATCAAGGATGAAAACGGCAAGCCGCAGGTGCCGTTCAAGACCGTCTACATGACCGGTCTTATCCGCGACGACGAAGGCCAGAAGATGTCCAAGTCGAAAGGCAACGTGATCGATCCGCTGGACATGGTCGACGGCATCTCGCTGGAAGATCTGCTGGAAAAACGCACCGGCAACATGATGCAGCCGCAGCTGGCGGAGAAAATCCGCAAGCGCACCGAGAAGCAGTTCCCGAACGGCATCGAGCCGCACGGCACCGACGCCCTGCGCTTCACCCTGGCGGCGCTGGCCTCGACCGGCCGCGACATCAACTGGGACATGAAGCGCCTGGAAGGCTACCGCAACTTCTGTAACAAGCTGTGGAACGCCAGCCGCTTCGTGCTGATGAACACCGAAGCGCACGACTGCGGCTTCAACGGCGGCGAGAAGGTACTGTCGCTAGCGGATCGCTGGATCCTGGCCGAATTCAACCGCACGGTGAAAGCCTACCGCGAAGCGCTGGACACCTACCGCTTCGATCTGGCGGCCAACATCCTGTACGAATTCACCTGGAACCAGTTCTGCGACTGGTATCTGGAGCTGACCAAGCCGGTGGTGAGCAACGGTAGCGAAGCGGAACAGCGCGGCACCCGCCACACGCTGATCACCGTGCTGGAAGCGCTGCTGCGCCTGGCGCACCCGATCATTCCGTTCATCACAGAAACCATCTGGCAGCGCGTGAAGCCGCTGACCGGCACGACCGCAGACACCATCATGCTGCAGCCGTTCCCGGCCTACGACGCCGCGCTGGAAGACGAGCAGGCGCTGAACGATCTGGAGTGGATCAAGCAAACCATCATCGCCGTGCGCAACATCCGCGCCGAGATGAACATCGCGCCAAGCAAAACGCTCGACGTGCTGCTGCGCAACTGCAGCGCCGACGCCCAGCGCCGCGTGCAGGAGAACCAAAGCTTTATCGCCCGTCTGGCGCGCCTGGAATCCATCGCGCTGCTGCCGGCCGGTGATAAAGGCCCGGTCTCCGTCACCAAGCTGGTGGACGGCGCCGAGCTGCTGATCCCGATGGCCGGTTTCATCGACAAGGACGCCGAGATCGCGCGCCTGGCGAAAGAGATGGGCAAGCTGGATGCGGAAATCGCTTCGATCGAAGGCAAGCTGGCGAACGAAGGCTTCGTGGCGCGCGCGCCGGAAGCGGTGGTCGCCAAAGAGCGCGATCGTCTGGCGGCCTGCAAAGAAGGCAAAGTGAAGCTGCAGGAACAGCAGGCGACCATCGCCGCGCTGTAATCCACCGGCTCACGCCAACGCCTGAAAAACAGCGGGGTCTTCCCCGCTGTTTTTTTATCGCCGTTGCATCCGGGCCGGGTTAGATGTTATTACAAGATATTACTGCTGCAGGGACGCCGCCGGGAAATAACCCCCGGCGCGTTTCGTGCTGCGATAAAAACGAAAAACGAACGTGGTCTCTTTCAATGGCGAGTGTAAACATGACAACAGCAACCCCGGCGCGCCTGCTGGTGCGCCCCATCACGGCGGAAGACAATCCCGCCATTGCTCACGTCATTCGCGAAGTCTCCGCCGAGCACGGCCTGACGGCGGATAAAGGCTATACCGTCTCCGATCCCAATCTGGACGCCCTGTATCAGCTCTACAGCCTGCCGCGCAGCGCTTACTGGGTGATCGAGGTGGACGGTCAGGTCGCCGGCGGCGGCGGCATCGCGCCGCTGCAGGGCGGCGCAGACGATATTTGCGAATTGCAGAAGATGTATTTCCTGCCGGTGTTGCGCGGCAAGGGATTGGCGAAGCGCCTGGCGCTGCAGGCGCTGGATTTCGCCCGCCAGCACGGCTTCCGCTGTTGTTACCTCGAGACCACTGCCAGCCTGACGCAGGCCGTCGCGCTGTACGAACACCTGGGCTTCGAACACATCGACCACGCGATGGGCGCCACCGGCCACGTCGATTGCGAAGTCACCATGCTGAAAACGCTGTAATCGTCCCCCGCCTCTCTATCATGGCGCAGCGTGCTGCGCCATTTTATTAATATCGCAATCAATCAGTAAAATTCGCTATAACGCCGTTTTTCAAGCAGATAAACTGACGTTAAAAACCACAATGTAAATTTAATGTGAAGTTCGTTAATAAATTAACGATCGCAAATTGACCGCTTTTTCCCCCGCGTTACTCTTCCAGTATCCCAATCGTGCACGGAGAGCTGTCATGTCGGAAAACACCTTTGATTACATCATCGTCGGCGCCGGTTCCGCCGGCTGCGTGCTGGCGGCGCAGCTGATCCGCCGCACCCAGGCGCGGGTGCTGCTGCTGGAAGCCGGCGGAGACGACAATAACCTGTTCATCAAGATGCCGGCCGGGGTGGCCAAGATCATCGCCAAAAAGAGCTGGCCCTACGAGACGGAGCCGGAACCGCACGCCAACAACCGCCGCATGCAGATCGCACAGGGCAAGGTGCTGGGCGGCAGCAGCTCGGTCAACGGCATGATCTACCTACGCGGCCAGCCGCAGGACTACGACGACTGGGCTGAACGCTACGGCTGCACCGGCTGGAGCTACCGGGAGGTGCTGCCCTATTTCAAACGCGCCGAGGCCAACGAAAGCCTGTCGGACGACTACCACGGCGCCGACGGGCTGCTGCCGGTCAGCGAAAACCGCTACCGCCACCCGCTCAGCATGGCGTTTATCCGCGCCGGCCAGGAGCTGAACCTGCCCTATCGCAACGACTTCAACGGCGACAGCCAGCACGGCGTCGGTTTCTACCAAACCACCACCCACAACGGCGAACGCGCCAGCACCGCCCGCACCTACCTGAAGGCGGTGCGTGACGAACGACGGCTGGTGGTGAAACTGAACGCCCTGGCGCACCGGCTGACCTTCGAGGGCAACGTCGCCACCGGCGTGGTCTACAGCCAGAACGGCGGCGCGGAAGTCACCGCGCGCGCCACCAAAGAGGTGATCGTCAGCGCCGGCGCGGTCGGTTCGCCGAAGCTGCTGATGCTCTCCGGCATCGGCCCGCGCGACCACCTGCAACAGCTGGGCATCGAGGTGCGGGCGGATCTGCCGGTGGGTAAAAACTTCCACGACCACCTGCACATGTCGATCAACGTCAGCACCCGCGAGCCGATCAGCCTGTTCGGCGCCGATCGCGGCCTGCAGGCGCTGAGCCACGGCGCGCAGTGGCTGGCGTTTCGCAGCGGCGTGCTCTCGTCCAACGTGCTGGAAGGCGCCGCCTTCACCGACAGCCAGGGCGACGGCCGGCCGGACGTGCAAATCCACTTCCTGCCGCTGCTGGACAGCTGGGACGACGTGCCCGGCGAGCCGCTGCCGAACATTCACGGCTTCACGCTCAAGGTCGGCTACCTGCAGCCGAAGGCGCGCGGCGAAGTGCTGCTGCGCAGCTGCAACCCGCGCGATCCGGTCAAGCTGCACGCCAACTACCTCGGCCACCCGGACGATCTGGCCGGCAGCGTGCGCGCGGTGAAGTTCGGCCTGGGCTTCCTGCAAACCGCGGCGCTGAAGCCGCTGATCAAAGATCTGCTGATGCCGCAGCCGGAGTGGACGCGCGACGAGGCGCAGCTGGAAGCCTTCGTGCGCAATTTCTGCAAGACGGTGTATCACCCGGTGGGCAGCTGCCGCATGGGGCCGTCGCCGCAGGACGCGGTGACCGATCCGCAGCTGCGGGTGCACGGTTTTGAACGGCTGCGGGTGATCGACTGCTCGGTGATGCCGCAGCTCACCAGCGGCAACACCAATGCGCCGACCATCATGCTGGCGGAAAAGGCGGTGGATCTGTTGCTGGGCGCGCCGCAGTAAGGGTGCGCCTCAACCTCAGGCCGCGGCGGGCACGCCGCTGTGAAAACGCAGCTCGCTGTCCGGCGACAGGATCAGCTCAGCTTCGAGGCGGCCGAAATGCGCCACCCGTTCGCTGATGTCGCCGCCGGCGATCTGTTCCGCCAGCGTCAGGTAGTCCTGATAATGGCGCGCTTCGGATCGCAGCAGCGAGACGTAAAAGCGGTTCAGCTCGTCGTCCAGGTGCGGCGCCAGCTTGGCGAAGCGTTCGCAGGATCGCGCTTCGATGTAAGCGCCGCAGATCAGTTTGTCGATCAGCGTTGCCGGATCGTGGGTGCGGATCTCGCGGATCATGCCCTTGGCGTAGCGGCTGGCGGTGATCTTGCGATACGGGATCCCGCGCGCCTGCATGATCTCCAGCACCTGCGAGAAGTGATGCAACTCTTCCTTGATCAACAGCACCATGCGATCCGCCAGATCCTGGCCGTAGGCCGAGCCGTTTTTCGGCAGGATCTTGCGGGTGAACTGGCCCTGGCGGAACAGCGTGTCCGGCGCGCCCTGCGCCTCGTGCAGAAACGCCTCGTAAGGGCGCAGCAGCGCCAACAGCGCGTCGCCGCTCTCTTTGTCCGCCACGTAGCGGCGGATCAGCCACATGCCGGTCTGCGCGGCCTTCAGCTCGCACACCAGGTGGTCAGTCAGCAACAGCTGCAGGTTTTCCGGACGGCGCGCGGCGTCAATCCAGGCGTCGGGAGTTTCACAGTGCAGGAAGCTTAAAATCGGGGCTAACAGGGATTGGTATGTCATGGCGTTTATCAGGGGCCGGCGAGAGCCGGCCCAAGTGAATAAGCGGGGTTAATCAGTGGCGTTTACCGTCGTCGTCTTCGTCGATGTAGTCGCCGTCTTCGTCATCCTCACCGTCTTCACCGTTCGGATCTTCGAAGTAGGTGCCCCAGCCGTCGTAATTGACGCCGCAGCGTTCCGCCAGCGCCACCAGCTGCTCGACCTGAGCGTCGATCAGCTCGGCGTTCAGGCCGACTTCGCTGATCACATCGCAGCACATCACCATCGAACCGTCTTCCACTTCCAGCTCTTCGGCGTCGGTCACTTCGTAGCCCAGCTTGAAGGCTTCAACGGCGGCCTGCTCCAGAACCTCAAATTTCTCGGCGGACAGATGGTGCTCGATGGTGTAGAGCGCGTCCGGATCGCTGCCGTCTTCCAGCAGTTCTTCGATGATCAGGCGGGTCTCTTCACGTTGTTCTTCCAGCAATTCGCGGTTTGCCATGCCTATATCCTCAAGTCAAATGGCCTTCATTCCTTCTATTTTCACACACCGCCGACATTGCTTCCACGATAAACGTGAAAGATTTCCTCGTCGGGGTTGAAATTGAATATTCATACATATAAAGTGAATTTTAATTCAATTAAACAATCAGGGAATCGGACTATGAGCACCGGCAATGCGTTATACCAACGTCACTTTCTGAGGTTAATGGATTTCACCCCCGCCGAGCTGCAGGCACTGCTGCGGCTTTCGGCCGATCTGAAGCAGGCCAAGAAGCAGGGGCAGGAACAGCGCCGGCTGCAGGGCAAAAACATTGCGCTCATCTTCGAAAAAGACTCGACCCGCACGCGATGCTCTTTCGAAGTTGCCGCATTCGATCAGGGCGCGCAGGTGACTTACCTCGGCCCGAGCGGCAGCCAGATCGGCCATAAAGAGTCGATGAAAGACACCGCTCGGGTGCTGGGCCGACTGTACGACGGTATTCAGTACCGCGGCTACGGCCAGGCGCTGGTGGAAACCCTGGCGGAACACGCCGGCGTGCCGGTGTGGAACGGCCTGACCGACGAGTTCCACCCCACCCAACTGCTGGCGGATCTGCTCACCGTACAGGAGCATCTGCCGGGCAAGGCGCTGAGCGAAGTGAAACTGGCGTACGTCGGCGACGCGCGCAACAACATGGGCAACACGCTGCTGGAAGCCGCCGCGCTGGCGGGCATGGATCTGCGGCTGGTGGCGCCGAAGGCCTGCTGGCCGCAGCCGGAGCTGGTGGCCGAATGCCAGGCGCTGGCGCAGCAAACCGGCGCGAAACTCACCCTGACCGAAGACATCGCAGAAGGGGTGCAGGACGCCGACTTCCTCTACACCGACGTCTGGGTGTCGATGGGTGAACCAAAAGAGACCTGGCAGGAGCGTATCGCGCTGCTGCGGCCGTATCAGGTCAACATGGCGATGCTGAAGTTGACCGGCAACCCGAACGTGAAGTTCCTGCACTGCCTGCCGGCGTTCCACGACGACCAAACCACCCTCGGCAAGCAGATGGCGCAGCAGTACGATCTGCACGGCGGCATGGAAGTGACCGACGAAGTGTTCGAATCGGCGCACAGCGTGGTGTTCGATCAGGCGGAAAACCGGCTGCACACCATCAAGGCGGTGCTGGTCGCCACGCTGAGCGAAACCCTCTGACACGCCTCCCCTCCGCCCTGGCGCCCCCGGCCAGGGCGGCTAATATATTCCCGGAATATCAAATAGCGGATTGGCCTTTGCCCGCCGCAGGCAAAGGTTCTACCGTGACAGGCCGACGGCACCCGCGCCGTAAAAACCAACGATAACAAACCGTTCTCAGCGCCGCCTGGCGGCGCCTTCAGGGGATACACACCGATGAAAGCCAAACTCTTGCCGCTGTTCCTGCTCGCCGCCCTGCCCGCCGCCGCGTTAGCCGCCACGCCGCCGAATACGCTGGTGGTGGTGCAATCGCTGGATGACATCGTCAGCCTCGATCCGGCGGAAGCCAACGAACTCTCCAGCATCCAGACGGTGCCCAGCCTGTACCAGCGATTGGTGCAGGCGGATCGCGACGATCCGGCCAAGGTGGCGCCGGTGCTGGCGGAAAGCTGGCAGGGCGATGCGGCGGCCAAAACGCTGACGGTGAAATTGCGGCCGCAGGCGGCGTTCGCCTCCGGCAACCCGCTAACCGCCGACGACGTGATCTTTTCCTACAGCCGCGCGATCAAAATGAACAAATCGCCGGCGTTCATCCTCAACGTGCTCGGCTGGCAGCCGGACAACATTGACGCGCAGCTGAAGAAGATCGACGAACATACCGTGCAGCTGCGCTGGACGGCAGACGTCAGCCCGGCGGTGGCGCTGAATATCCTCTCGACGCCGATCGCTTCGATCGTCGACAGCAAGGCGGCGCTGGCCAACGTTAAAGACGGCGACTTCGGCAACGCCTGGCTGAAAATGCACTCCGCCGGCAGCGGCCCGTTCAAGATGCGCGTCTATCAGCCGCACCAGGCGATCGTGCTGGACGCCAACCCCACCACGCCGGGCGACAAGCCGCAGTTGAAAAACATCATCATTAAAAACGTGCCGGATCCGGCCACCCGCCGCCTGCTGATCCAGCAGGGCGACGCCGATATCGCCCGCGAACTGGGCGCCGATCAGACCGACACGCTGAAAAACCAGCCGGGCGTCAAGGTGCTGGAGATCCCGTCCGCCGAGCAAAACTACCTGGTGTTCAACACCGGCAACGGCGCCAATCCGCTGCTGAACAACCCGGCCTTCTGGGAAGCGGCGCGCTACCTGGTGGATTATCAGGGCATCACGAAGGATCTGCTGAAGGGCCAATACTTCGTGCACCAGAGCTTCCTGCCGGTCGGGCTGCCGGGCGCGCTGGAGACCAACCCGTTCAGCTACGATCCGGCCAAGGCGAAAGCCATCCTGGCCAAGGCGGGCATCACCCACGCCGCCTTTACGCTTGACGTGGAGAACAAGCCGCCGTTCATCACCATCGCGCAGGCGCTGCAGGGCAGCTTCGCCGCCGCCGGCGTGAAGGTAGAGCTACTGCCGGCCGCGGGCAGCCAGGTTTACTCCCGCGTGCGCGCCAGGCAGCATCAGGCGGCGATCCGCCTGTGGATCCCGGATTACTTCGACGCCCACTCCAACGCCAGCGCCTTCGCCTACAACGACGGCAAAAGCAGCACGGTGGCCGGGCTGAACGGCTGGCAGATCCCGCAGTTGAACCAGCAGACGCTGGCGGCGCTGGCCGAAGCCGATCCGGCCAAGCGCCGCGCGCTGTACACCGCCATGCAGCAGGAGCTGCAGCGCAGTTCGCCTTACGTGTTTATCGATCAGGCCAAAACCGAAGTGGTGCTGCGCGACAACGTCAAAGGTTACCAGCAGGGGCTGAACGCCGACATGGTCTACTACGATCGCGTCAGCAAATAGCCGGCGGGCGGCCATCGCCGGCCAATCGATTGCGGGGCGGCAAAAAACGGCGTTTTAGCGCTTGCAGTGGCGAAAAGCGCGAGTATAATGCGCCACAATTTGCCAGGAGAAAGCATGAAAAACGACGTTTGTTTTGTTAGCCACAATCGACAAAACCGACTGCCTATCGGCGGCCAGCTGCCGTTGTTTCTCCTGTTGCTAAACCGATCGTTTCAAGCCCCTCATTGAGGGGCTTTTTTTTGCCTTGAGAATATCCCAAAGTCCCGCGCCACGGGCACGCGTCGAGGAGGAGTGAAAAATGGCCAACCCGCTGTATCACAAACACATCATCTCTATTAACGATCTCAGCCGCGAGGATCTGGAGCTGGTGCTGCGCACCGCCGCCGGTCTGAAAGCCAACCCGCAGCCGGAACTGTTGAAACACAAGGTGATCGCCAGCTGCTTCTTCGAAGCCTCGACCCGTACCCGCCTGTCGTTCGAAACCTCGATGCACCGCCTCGGCGCCTCGGTGGTGGGCTTCGCCGACGGCAGCAACACCTCGCTCGGCAAGAAAGGCGAAACCCTGGCCGACACCATCTCGGTGATCAGCACCTACGTGGACGCCATCGTGATGCGTCATCCGCAGGAAGGCGCGGCGCGCATGGCCGCTGAATTCTCCGGCAACGTGCCGGTGCTCAACGCCGGCGACGGCGCCAACCAGCACCCGACCCAGACCCTGCTGGATCTGTTCACCATCCAGGAAACCCAGGGCCGCCTGAGCAACCTCAGCATCGCCATGGTCGGCGACCTGAAGTACGGCCGCACCGTGCACTCGCTCACCCAGGCGCTGGCCAAGTTCGAAGGCAACCGCTTCTACTTCATCGCCCCGGACGCGCTGGCGATGCCGGCCTACATCCTGAAAATGCTGGAAGAGAAAGGCATCGAGTACAGCCTGCACAGCAGCATTGAAGAAGTGGTGCCGGAGCTGGATATTCTCTACATGACCCGGGTACAGAAAGAGCGTCTCGATCCTTCCGAGTACGCCAACGTGAAGGCGCAGTTCGTGCTGCGCGCTGCGGATCTGGCCGGCGCGCGCGCCAACCTCAAGGTGCTGCACCCGCTGCCGCGCATCGACGAGATCGCCACCGACGTGGATAAAACGCCGTACGCTTACTACTTCCAGCAGGCGGGCAACGGCATCTTCGCCCGCCAGGCGCTGCTGGCGCTGGTGCTTAACGCAGATTTGGCTCTTTAAGGGGGAACCGCCATGACTCACGACAATAAACTGCAGGTCGAAGCGATCAAATGCGGCACGGTGATCGACCACATTCCGGCGCAGATCGGTTTCAAACTGCTGACGCTGTTCAAGCTGACCGCCACCGACCAGCGCATCACCATCGGCCTGAACCTGCCCTCCAACGAGCTGGGCCGCAAGGATCTGATCAAGATCGAGAACACCTTCCTGACCGAGCAGCAGGCCAACCAGCTGGCGATGTACGCACCGAAGGCCACGGTAAACCGCATCGATAACTATGAAGTGGTGCGCAAACTGACCCTCAGCCTGCCGGATCACATCGACGGCGTGCTGACCTGCCCGAACAGCAACTGCATCAGCCGCAGCGAGCCGGTGGCGTCGAGCTTCAGCGTGAAGCCGCGCGACGGCGAAGTGCACCTGAAGTGCCGCTACTGCGAGAAAGAGTTCGAGCATCAGGTGGTGTTGCAGGCCGACTGAATTCTGCCCTTTTAGCGGGAGCGGCGCTGTTAATCTGCGCGTCACTCCCTATAATGGATGCCTGAAAATAACTCTACCCACGTTGCTACCCACCGAATTTTACGCTGCGGCCGACCGCGCGGCGGCGTGAAAGACAACGGGTCTATCAGGAGAAAACATGTCACGTAATATCAGCACTGAACTCGCCCCGGCAGCCATTGGTCCTTACGTGCAGGGCGTTGATTTGGGCAGCATGATCATCACTTCCGGCCAGATCCCGGTCGATCCGAAAACCGGCGCCGTCGCCGACGACGTGGCCGCTCAGGCGCGCCAGTCGCTGGAAAACGTCAAAGCGATCGTCGAAGCCGCCGGCCTGATCGTTGCCGACATCGTGAAAACCACCGTGTTCGTGAAAGACCTGAACGACTTCGCCACCGTCAACGCCGCGTACGAAGCCTTCTTCACCGAGCACAGCGCGCCGTTCCCGGCCCGCTCCTGCGTGGAAGTGGCGCGTCTGCCAAAAGACGTGAAGATCGAAATCGAAGCCATCGCCGTGCGTCGTTAATCGACACGCACGCGAATCACGGCCAGTGCAGACTGGCCGTTTTTATTGATAAGAATTTTATTAATTCAATTAATTTATAGCGATAGCGTAATATCGCTCACATTTACAATTCCACAATAAAAATACGCCTATACTTGTTTTTCACCCGGCCGGGTCATTGCTGTTTCATTTCTTTCACCCCGTGAATAATGACAGGAGATAACCATGGCACCTAGCGTATTGGATTATTTTATCCGACAGGTTTCCCGTTATCAGGAAAAAACCGCCATCGTCGGCGATAATAAACACCTGACCTACCGTCAATTGGATGAAGCCAGCAGCGCACTGTGCACGCGCCTGAAACAGGAAGGGGTTCGGCCCGGCGATGCCGTGCCGCTGGTCGCGCAGCGTACGGTGGAATTGCCGATCGGCATGATGGCGATCGCCAAGGCCGGAGCCTGCTATATTCCCATTGACGCCCGCTATCCCGAGCGGCGCATTCGCAATATTATCGAACAAAGTGGCTCACCGATAATTCTGTTCAGCAATCATGAAATTCATAAAAGTATCGCCACTCCCTCACGTAAAACCCTTTCCATTGATAATATTTCCCTGAATAAAGATTACGAAGATCTATTTCCCCCGCCAGACTCCGACGCGCTTGCCTATATTATTTTCACCTCCGGCACCACCGGTACGCCTAAAGGCGTGATGATTGAACATCGTTCGCTGTTAAACCTGCTCCTCTGGCATAACCAACGGTTCGCTATGGATGAACACAGCCGCTCCACGCTGATTGCCGGCGTCGGTTTTGACGTGGCGCAATGGGAAATCTGGGCGCCGCTGATCTGCGGCGGCACCCTGTATCTGCCGCACGAGGAGACCCGCCTGCAGCCGGACGCATTGCTGGCCTTCTTCGCCCGTCATCGCCTCACCCACGCCTTTGTCCCTACGGTATTGGTGCCGGAGGTCATCGGCGCGCCGCAGCCCGCCGGGCTGGCGCTGAAATACCTGTTCACCGCCGGTGAAAAGCTGAACCCAGTCGCGCTGCGCGGCATCGGCTATGCAGTGGTGGATTACTACGGCCCGACGGAGGCCACCATCTTCGCCACTTACAACCGCGTGCGCTGTGCGACGCAGAACCCGCCGTCCACGATTGGCCGGCCCATCGCCGATACCCAGGTCTTCATCCTCGACGAACGGCTGCAGCCGGTTGCCGACGGCGAACCTGGCGAGCTTTGCATCAGCGGCACCTGCCTGGCGCGCGGCTACCTGAACGCCCCGCAGCTGACCGCCGAACGTTTTGTCACTTCGCCGCACATCGGCAGCCAACGCCTGTACCGCAGCGGCGATCGGGCGCGCCGCTTGCCGAACGGTGAGATTCAGTTCCTCGGGCGCCTCGACGCGCAGATCAAAATCCGCGGCAATCGCGTGGAGCTCGGTGAAATCGGCAGCCTGATGACGCAGGTCTCCGGCGTAAAAACCGCCATCGCCCTCGTCAATCAAACGGACAATCCGAGCGACAAGCGGATCCTGGCGTTTTTGACCGGTGAAGATCCCGGCGGCGATCTCATTGCACGGGTTAAACGGCAGCTTCAGGATCAGCTACCCGCCTACTCTCTGCCCGCCGAGTACCGGCATCTGGATCGGTTGCCGATCAACGCCAACGGTAAAATTGACCAGGCGGCGCTGTTGGCCCTGGCGCCCGAGGCTCGGCCGGCCCCTGCTGAACCGCTCGACGGCCACCAGCGGATCGTCGCCGATCTGTGGCGCACGCTGCTGAAAGTGGATCACATCCGCGCCGACGATGATTTTTTCGCGCTGGGCGGACATTCTCTGATGGCGGCCAGGTTAGCGACAGATTTGGGTAAAGCGTTCGCGGTCAAAAGCTATGTGCATGACATCTATGAATATCCGAGCCTGGAGCAACTGACGCAGGCGATGTTGCAGCGCCAGGAGAGCAAGCCTCGGCGTCAAGACGGCGATCCGACACGCGCCCTGCAGGATGATGTCTTTCTGCCGCCAGGCATCACCATCAACCCGACGTTCGATACGCGGCAAATCAGCGCCCCGCGCGCCATTTTACTGACCGGCGCCACCGGTTTCGTCGGTGCACATTTGCTGGCCGAGCTGCTGCGCACCACCGACGCCGCACTGTATTGCCTGGTGCGCGACGGCGCCGAAACGCCGCCGATGCGGCGGCTGGAAGCGGTGCTGCAGCGCTACCGGATCGCGCTGAACGCCAGCCAGCACGCGCGCATTCATATCGTGCCTGGCAACGTCGCGGAACACGACTTTTCGCTGACGCCTGCGGCCTACAGGGCGTTAAGCCAAGATATCGACCTGGTTTACCATTCGGCCAGCGCGGTGAATTTTATCCAGCCCTATTCCTACATGAAGCGCGACAACGTGCAGGGCCTGCGGGAAATCATTCGCTTCGCGGCCCATACCCGCACCAAACCGCTGATGCTGCTGTCCACCATCTCCGTATACAGCTGGGGGCATCTGCATACCGGCAAGCGGGTGATGCGTGAAAACGACGATATCGATCAAAACCTGCAGGCGGTAAGCCGCGATATCGGCTATGTGCGCAGCAAATGGGTGATGGAGAAGATCGCCGATCTGGCGGCGGCGCAGGGCCTGCCGCTGATGACCTTCCGCCTGGGCTACGCCACCTGCCACAGCCGCACCGGCGTCAACGCCGATTATCAATGGTGGGGGCGGCTGGTGAAAACCTGCATCAGCAGCGGCACGGTGCCGGATCTGCGGGATCTGCGCGAAGGATTGACCACGGTAGATTACATGACGCAGGCCATCGCCCACGTCTCACGCAATCCTCAGGCGTTGGGGCATAAATTCAACCTGATCCACCAGGGCGACAATAACCTGACGCTGCGCGAGTTTTTCAGCCTGCTGGAGCGCGAGTTCGGTTATCGTTTCCACCCTCTGCCTTTCGCGCAGTGGCGGGCGCAATGGGAAAACGACAGCGACGCGCCGCTGTACCCGCTGCTCAGCCTGTTCAAAGATCCTATGGTAGACGAGCTATCGACGGTGGAGCTCTATCAAGACACCTATCGGTGGGATTGCAGCAACCTGCAACGCTTCCTGCAGGGCAGCGGCATCGATGAGCCGCACTTCACCCGCCAGCTGCTGCTGAATTACCTGCAGCACGCCATCGGGTATGCGCCGCTTTCGCTACGAGCGTAACAAAACCGGGGCTCAGCTCGTCGAGCCCCGTCACCCTCACTCCATTTTAAGCCCGCGCAGCAGCGCCTCCAGCGGGTACACCGCCGCAATCACCACTTCGTCGCGCGTCTGCGCCGCCGCATCCAGCCGGTGCTGCGCTTGCTCTGCCTCGGCCCGGCTCAGCGGTTTGCCCTGCTGATGGCGATCCAGCAGCGTTAAGCCCAGCGTGGCCAACGCATCGACGTCCTGCGCCACCGGCGCCAGATCGCGCAGCGTGCGGTTGCCCGCGATCGCCGTCTGCAGTGCCGCGCCGTTCGCCTGCCAGCGCTGCAGTCGTTCGCGCAGCGCCTGCGCCGCCGCCTTATCGCGCTTATCCTGCAACAAGGCCGCGACCTGGGCATGCATGTCGCGCACCGCGCCGCTCTCCGGCGGCAGCGCATCGGCAAAGCGGTTCAGCAGTTCGAACTGGTGATAGTTGCCGGCCTGGAACTTCAGGTGCTGGCGGGTGTAATACTGCGCCGGCTCCACCGCCTCGGCCAGGATCTGCAGCGGCAGGATCTGCACGCTGTTGCTCAGCCGGGTGAATTCACGCGCCGTTTCCGCGTGCTGCTGCAGGCCGACCGACACCACCGACCAGGCGTCGATCGCCGCCAGCCGCCGGTACATGTTGCTTTCGTCGGTGACGTCCTGCGCCGACCACAGCCGCTCCGCCACCGCGAAGGCGCGCGGCCACAGCTTGAGATCGAGCAGCGGCGCGCGCACGTTTTCCGCCCACAGCGCCGCTTCGCCGCCGAGCATGTTGGCCTGCCCTTTCTCGTCCGGCACCACCGGCATCTTGCCCGCCGGCACCGCCGCCAGCTTGTCGCCGCGGGTGGGGTAACGCACGTTGCCGACCAGCGTATAGCCGCTGAGCTTGTCCTGCTGCAGCGTGAACACCGGCCGCGTGTCGCCCATCCAGGTATCGACGCGGAACGTCACCTGCTGCGGCGTGCGCCAGACGATGTCGTGCACCGCGCGGCGCGATTTGCCGTTGAAATCGATAAAGCCGCGCCAGCCCTGCTTACCCTCGATCAGCGTGAAGCTGCCCTCCACCGCGCTGCCCTTCAGACGCGGCATGCTGAAGCGCCAGCTTTGCGCCTGCTCGCCGGGCTGCACCGCCGTCTCGATCCCCAGCGGCTGCGGCAGAATTTCATTGCGGTAGTGATAGGCGGTGCTTTGCGGCTGATCGAGATAGAAACCGGTGGAGAGAATGCCCTGATAGCCGTCCTGGGCGCTGGCACCCAGCGAGTCTTGCCCCTGCCAGGATTGAATGACGATCGAACGCGGCAGCGACGGGTGGTAGATCTCGTCCCAGCCGACCATCTGCCGCTGGTGCTTCTCGAGGATCTTTTCCAGCTTCTGGTTGAAGTAGGCCTGCAGCGCATGGGTATCCGCCAGCCCGTTCTGCTGCATAAACGCCTGAATCGACGGCGACGCCCGCCACTGGCCGGCGTCCACCTCATCGCCGCCGATGTGCAGATAAGGATCGGGGAAGATCGCCGCCAGCTCGCCGACGATCGTATCGACAAACTGATACACCTCGTCGCGGGTCGGATCGAGCGTCGGTTTATGCACGCCCCACTCGCGCTCCATGCGATACGGCCCCGGCGCGCTCATCAAGTCGGGATAGGCCACCGCAATGCTGGAAGCGTGCCCCGGCATGTCGATCTCCGGCACCACGCGAATGCCGCGCGCCGTGGCATAAGCCACCACCTGCCGCATCTGCTCGCGGGTGTAGAACTGGCCGTCGCTGGCCTGCTGTTGCAGCTTGGGGTAATGCTCGGAGGCGAAGCGCCAGCCCTGATCGTCGGTCAGGTGCCAGTGGAACACGTTAAGCTTGGCCGCCGCCATGCCGTCGAGCTGGCGGAGAATGTCCGGCAGCGGCAGGAAATGGCGCGCCGAATCCAACAAGACGCCACGCCACGGGAAGCGCGGCACATCGCGGATATCCACCAGCGGCAGGAAGGTGTTTTGCCCGTCGGTCTGCAGCAGCTGCAGCAGGGTCTCCATGCCGCGCAGCGCGCCGAAGCGAGTGTTGGCGGTCAGCGTGGCGCCCTGCGGCGTGACCGCCAGCCGGTAACTTTCGTCGCTTCCCGGCAGCGGCTGCGCCGCCACCCGGTCCTTGATCACCACCTTGATCGCCGCGCCGTTCGCTTCTTCCATCGGCGCCAGCGTCCAGCCGGTCTGCAGTTCGATGCGCTGGCGCCAGCGCGGCAGCGCGTCGCCCAAGTCGTCACCCTGGACGCTTAACGACAACTGGTGATCCAAAATCAGCTTGCCCGCCGGTTGCGTCACTTCCACCTGCTGCGGCCAGGGCATCAGCGGCAGATCGCCCGCCGGCTGCGCCAGCGCACCGCAAGAAAACCATAACGATGAAGCCAGTAGCGTATAACGGAAAGGTCTGTGCATCGGAAATTCCTCAGAGGAAAAAAACAAAATATCCCTAATGAATTTCAAACCACCGCTAGGCGGCAAGCGCCCGCATCCCCAGGCGCTTAGGTCTGCTAAGTAACTGGGGGGCGGGCGTACAGCCAACAACGCGGTGGCTTGAAAGGCGCAGGGGAAAACAGCCAACGCTGTAGATAAAGACTCAGCACAGAACAGATGTCCAACCGTTGCGGTGAAAAAGCGGACGGGATCACAGTTGCCCCCTCCCGGCCGGAGGGGGCGAGCGGGTTATTGCCAGCCGTAGCGGCGCACGAACCAGCCTTTCACGCACTGGGTCAGCACCATGTAACCGGCGAGGATCAGCACCAGCCACGGGAAGTAGCCGAGCGGCAGCGCCTGCAGCTGCAGGAAGCCGGCCAGCGGCGAGAACACCAGGCCGATGCCGGTGGCGATCACCGCCAGCGTCATGATGCACAGCGGCCAGGACGGGCGGCTCTGGATAAACGGAATTTTGCGCGTGCGGATCATGTGCACGATCAGCGTTTGCGACAGCAGCCCTTCCACGAACCAGCCGGACTGGAACAGCGTCTGCATTTCCGGCGTATTGGCCTTGAATACCCACCACATCAGGCTGAAGGTCAGCACGTCGAAGATCGAGCTGATCGGCCCAAAGAACACCATAAACCGCCCCAAATCGGCGGAGTTCCAGCGCTGCGGCTGGGTGATCTGATCGTCGTCGACGTTATCGAACGGGATGGCGATCTGCGAGATGTCGTACATCAGGTTCTGAATCAACAGGTGCAGCGGCAACATCGGCAGGAACGGCAGGAAGGCGCTGGCGATCAGCACGCTGAACACGTTACCGAAGTTGGAGCTGGCGGTCATCTTGATGTATTTCAGCATGTTGGCGAAGGTACGGCGCCCTTCGATCACCCCCTGCTCCAGCACCATCAGGCTTTTTTCCAGCAGGATGATGTCCGCCGCTTCCTTGGCGATGTCCACCGCCGAATCGACGGAGATGCCGATATCGGCCGCGCGCAGCGCCGGCGCGTCGTTGATGCCGTCGCCCATAAAGCCCACCACGTGCCCCTGGCGGCGCAGCAGTTTGACGATGCGCTCTTTGTGCAGCGGCGTCAGCTTGGCGAACACCGTGGTGCGCGCCGCCGCCTGCGCCAGCTGCTCGTCGTCCATCAGCTCGATCTCGCTGCCGCGCAGCAGGTGCTCGGCCGCCAGCCCGACGTCACGGCACACTTTGGCGGCCACCAGCTCGTTGTCGCCGGTGAGGATCTTCACCGTGACGCCGTTCTGTTTCAGCGCCGCCAGCGCCGGCGCGGTGCTCTCCTTCGGCGGATCGAGGAAGGCGACGTAGCCTTCGAGGATCAGATCCGACTCGTCCGCCACGCCGTATTCGTGGGTTTGCGCCGGCAGGATCTTGTTGGCCACCGCCACCACCCGCAGCCCCTGCTGGTTGAGATCGTCGGTGATGCGGCGAATGCGCACCAGCAGCGCCTCGCTGAGCGGGATCACCTCGTCTTCATGGCGCACGTGGCTGCAAATCGCCAGCATCTCTTCCAGCGCGCCCTTGCACACCAGCTCGTGATACTCGTTGTCCTTGGCTACCACCACCGACATGCGGCGGCGCACGAAGTCGAACGGGATCTCATCCACCTTGCGGTAGTGCTGCAGCGCTTCCGGCTGCTGATTTTGCTCCGCGCAGCTCAGCACCGCCACGTCGAGCAGGTTTTTCAGGCCGGTCTGGTAGAAGCTGTTCAGCCAGGCGTAGCGCAGCACCCGCTCGCTGCTGGCGCCGAACACGTCGGTATGGCGCTCCAGTACGATCTTGTCCTGGGTCAGGGTGCCGGTCTTGTCGGTGCACAGAATGTCCATGGCGCCGAAGTTTTGGATGGCGTCCAGGCGTTTGACGATCACCTTCTGGCGCGACAGTTTCACCGCCCCTTTGGCCAGCGTCGAGGTGACGATCATCGGCAGCATTTCCGGCGTCAGCCCGACCGCCACCGACAGCGCGAACAGCGCCGCTTCCCACCAGTCGCCCTTGGTGTAGCCGTTGATCAGCAGCACGATCGGCGTCATCACCAGCATAAAGCGGATCAGCAGCCAGCTGACCTTGCTGATACCGCTCTGGAAGGCGTTCGGCTGCTCATCCTGGCTGGTGACGCGCTGCGCCAGCTGGCCGAAATAGGTGTTGCCGCCGGTGCCGATCACCATCGCCAGCGCGGTACCGCTGACCACGTTGGTGCCCATGAAGCACAGGTTCTGGCAATCGAGCGGATCGGCCGCCAACGTCTGCGGCGCCGCGGATTTTTCCACCGGCAGCGATTCGCCGGTCAGCGCCGCCTGGCTGATGAACAGATCCTTGGCCGACAGCACGCGCAGATCCGCCGGGATCATGTCGCCGGCCGCCAGCTTGATGATATCGCCCGGCACCAGCTGCGCGATCGGCAGCTCCACGTGCTCGCTCTTGCCGGTGAGCGCATCGCTGCGGATCACCGTGGCGGTGTTGCTCACCATGGCCTTCAGCGCGTCGGCCGCCCGGTTGGAGCGTGCCTCCTGGATGAAGTTCAGCAGCGTGGAGATCAGCACCATCAGCGCGATCACCAAGGCGCCGGTCAGATCCTCGGTGGCATAAGAAATCATGCCGAGCGCGGTCAGCAGCAGGTTGAACGGGTTGCGGTAGCAGTGCCAGAGGTGCTGCCACCAGGCCTCTTTCTGCTGATCGTCGATGACGTTCTCGCCGCAGCGCTGGCGCACCTGCTCCGCCTCATGGGCGGTGATGCCTTCCGGGTGGCTGTGGAAACGCTCAAACAGCTGCATCGTCTCTGCGGCGGCGCATTCCAGCCGCTGCTGCGCCAGGCCGGCCGGCATATCGCGCGCAGCGCCGCCGACGCTGTCCAGCAGGCTGTCGCGGCGCACCAAACGGCGCGGAAGGCCGCGGGCGAACAGGCCCAGCAGCTGACGGGGGAGTTTTTTCAGTTTCATGGTTCGCACCTCGTCGCCCGGTGCCTCACGGCAGCGGGTAAACGGGGATCGTCATCGGCCGGGCGGATGGCGGGCACGCCAAAAAGCCTCTGCCAATGCAGATCCTTATTCTTTTTTTCAGCAGCAGGAGCGAACGACGAAGCGCGCGCCACCGGTTACCGTGTGTACTTCACCGGTAAAACAGCAGCGCCAGGCGGAGAGGTTTTACCGGTGAACCGAGTGAGTGTCTAAAGCAGTCGGGTCGGGGTCCATATGGGGTATAACCTCCGGTAAAGGGAAAAACAGAGCGGCACGAGCGGCCGTTCATCGCAATGTCACAATCCCGTTTTGCATCAAGATCCGCGTCGGAAAATGAGCTATGCTGACGGGCATTGTTTTACAGGCCTTTATGTTACGCCTGTCCACTTCAACGAAAAGTAAACCATGCAAAACCGGCTGACCATCAAGGACATCGCACGCCTGAGCGGCGTAGGCAAATCCACCGTCTCACGCGTGCTGAACAATGAAGGCAGCGTGAGCCCGCAAACCCGCGAACGGGTGGAAGCGGTGATCCGTCAGCAAGGGTTTACTCCCTCCAAGTCGGCGCGCGCCATGCGCGGCCAGAGCGACAAGGTGGTGGGCATCATCGTTTCCCGTCTCGATTCACCGTCGGAAAACCAGGCGGTGCGCACCATGCTGCCGCTGCTGTATCAGCAGGGCTTCGACCCGATCGTGATGGAGAGCCAGTTCGAAACCCGCCTGGTGCAGGAGCACCTGCACGTGCTGCGCCAGCGCAACGTCGACGGGGTGATCCTGTTCGGTTTCACCGGCCTGACTGCGGCGATGCTCAAACCGTGGCAGGAAAAAATGGTGGTGATGGTGCGTGAATACGACGGCTTTTCGTCCGTCTGCTACGACGACGCCGGCGCGGTGAACCTGCTGATGGACCGCCTGCACCGGCAAGGGCACCGGCATATCGGCTATCTGGGGGTGCAGCTCAGCGACGCCACCACCGGCCAGCGCCGCTATCAGGCCTACCTCGACGCCTGTGAACGCCTCAAGCTCACGCCGCGCGCCACGCTGGGCGAGCTGAGCTACCAGAGCGGTTTCCAGCACGCCGCCGAAGTGATCGACTCGCACACCAGCGCGCTGATCTGCGCTTCCGACAGCATCGCCCTGGGGGCGATCAAATACCTTCAGCAACAGCCGGCGCACGCCATTCAGGTGTGCGCCATCGGCAACACCCCGCTGCTCAGCTTCCTGTTCCCCGATACCCTGTCGGTCGAGTTCGGCTACGGCAGCGCCGGCCTGCTGGCGGCGCAGCAGCTGCTGGCGCAGCTCAGCGGCGAACAGGGGATCCGCCGCCTGGTGGTGCCCAGCAAACTTTCCTGACGAACTGCTTGGAATTTGACCATTTTTTGTCATTTTGTGATCCTCGCCCCAAACCGGGAACGTTCCCATTTCATTCAAAAAGCCGAGTGGCTAAGCTTTGATCATTACTCAGTCAACACCTCTGCAGGTATCCCATAATGAGCAAAGTAAAACAGCAGGATATTGATCGCCTGATTGTTTTGGTCGGCGGCCGCGAGAACATCGCCACCGTCAGCCATTGCATTACCCGGCTGCGTTTCGTCCTCAATGACCCCAGCAAGGCCAGCCCCAAAGAAATCGAAGAGCTGCCGATGGTCAAAGGTTGCTTCACCAACGCCGGGCAGTTCCAGGTGGTGATCGGCACCGACGTCGGCGACTACTATCAGGCGCTGATCGCCAGCACCGGCGTCAACGAGGCCGACAAAGAACAGGCCAAGGTCGCCGCGCGCCAGAACATGACCTGGACCGAGCGCACCATCTCCCACTTCGCCGAGATCTTCTTCCCGCTGCTGCCGGCGCTGATCAGCGGCGGTCTGATCCTCGGCTTCCGCAACGTGATCGGCGACATCCCGATGTCCGGCGGCCAAACGCTGGCGCAGATGCACCCGGCGTGGAAAACCGTTTACGACTTCCTGTGGCTGCTCGGTGAAGCGATCTTCATGTTCCTGCCGGTGGCCATCTGCTGGTCGACGGTGAAAAAGATGGGCGGCACGCCGGTGCTCGGCATCGTGCTGGGCGTCACCCTGGTGTCGCCGCAGCTGATGAACTCCTACCTGCTCGGCCAGCAAACGCCGGAAGTGTGGAACTTCGGCTGGTTCGTTATCCAGAAAGTCGGCTATCAGGCGCAGGTGATCCCGTCGATCCTGGCGGGCATGGCGCTGGGCTGGATCGAAACCCGGCTGAAAAAGATCGTCCCCGACTATCTCTATCTGGTGGTGGTGCCGGTGGTTTCGCTGCTGCTGGCGGTGTTCCTGGCGCACGCGCTGATCGGGCCGTTCGGCCGCATGATCGGCGACGGCGTCGCCTGGGCGGTGAAAGCGGTGATGACCGGCAGCTTCGCCCCGGTGGGCGCCGCGCTGTTCGGCTTCCTGTATGCACCGCTGGTGATCACCGGCGTGCACCAGACCACGCTGGCCATCGACATGCAGATGATCCAGAGCATGGGCGGCACCCCGGTATGGCCGCTGATTGCGCTGTCCAACATCGCGCAGGCCTCGGCGGTGCTCGGCATCATCATCATCAGCCGCAAAGCCAACGAGCGTGAAATTTCAGTGCCGGCGGCGATCTCCGCCTACCTCGGCGTGACCGAACCGGCGATGTACGGCATCAACCTCAAATACCGCTTCCCGATGCTGTGCGCGATGATCGGCTCCGCCATCGCAGGCCTTATCTGCGGCCTGGACGGCGTGATGGCCAACGGCATCGGCGTCGGCGGCCTGCCGGGCATCCTGTCTATCAAGCCGCAGTTCTGGCTGATTTACTCGCTGGCAATTCTGGTGGCGATCGTCATCCCGCTGGTGCTGACCATCATGGTCTACAAGCGCAAGGCCGCCCGCGGCGAGCTGCCGGTTTAATTGACGCAAAATACGCAACATGAATGTAGGGGCTGGAAATACCCTATAGCTTTCGAGCTGCAGCTAGGCGGCAAGGGTGCAACAAATCGGTCGGGAACCGATTTGAACAGCGCCTGCGCTGGCCCAAAGGGCGAGCCTCCGGACGAGGCTCGTAATCCCCAGGAGCTTACTCAAGTAAGTGACTG
>NZ_KV792465.1:142642-162335 GCF_001808215.1 Serratia sp. HMSC15F11 | reverse complement strand
CCAGGAGCTTACTCAAGTAAGTGACTGGGGTGCAGCGCCAGCAGCCAACAACGCTGCAGTTTGAAAGATGAAGGGTACGGGCCCGTTGTCACGATTCAAAGGTATACAGCTATGAGCAACCCAACCCCCTGGTGGCAGAACGGCGTCATCTACCAAATTTATCCGAAGAGTTTTCAGGACAGCACCGGCAACGGCTACGGCGATTTGGCCGGCGTGACGCGGCGGCTGGACTATCTGCAGGAGCTGGGCGTCGACGCCATCTGGCTGACGCCGGTCTACGTATCGCCGCAGGTGGACAACGGCTATGACGTGGCGGACTACTGCGCCATCGATCCGGTTTACGGCACCATGGCGGACTTCGAACAGCTGGTCGCCGCCGCCCACCGACGCGGCATCCGCATCGTGATGGACATGGTGTTCAACCACACCTCGACCGAGCACCCGTGGTTCAAGGCCGCGCAGGATCGCCACAGCCCGTATCGCCAGTTTTACGTCTGGCGCGACGGCGAGGGGGATACGCCGCCGAACAACTGGCGCTCCAAATTCGGCGGCAACGCCTGGCAGTGGCACGCCGACAGCGGCCAGTACTATCTGCACCTGTTCGCCACCGAGCAGGCGGATCTCAACTGGGAACACCCGCCGGTGCGCGAAGAGCTGAAGAAAGTGTGTCAGTTCTGGGCGGATAAAGGCGTCGACGGGCTGCGCCTCGACGTGATCAACCTGGTGTCCAAGCAGCAGGACTTCCCGTCCGACAGCCAGGGCGACGGCCGCCGCTTCTACACCGACGGCCCGCGCATCCACGAGTTCCTGCAGGAGATGAGCCGCGACGTGTTTCAGCCGCGCGGCCTGATGACGGTGGGCGAGATGTCCTCCACCACGCTCGAGCATTGCCGGCAGTACGCGGCGCAGAGCGGCGAAGAGCTGTCGATGACCTTCAACTTCCACCACCTGAAGGTGGACTACGCCGGCGGCGAAAAATGGACGCGGGCGGCGCCGGATTATGTGGAGTTAAAGCAGATCTTCCGCCACTGGCAGCAAGGAATGCATAACCGCGCCTGGAACGCGCTGTTCTGGTGCAACCACGATCAGCCGCGCATCGTGTCACGCTTCGGCGATGAAGGCGCACTGCGGGTGCCGGCCGCCAAAATGCTGGCGATGGTGCTGCACGGCATGCAGGGCACGCCTTATATCTACCAGGGTGAAGAGATCGGCATGACCAACCCCGGCTTCCGCGCCATCGAGCAGTATCGCGACGTGGAAAGCCTGAACATGTACGCAGAACTTAGCGCCCAGGGCCGCAGCGACGCCGAACTGCTGGCGATCCTGGCCGACAAATCACGCGACAACGGCCGCACGCCGATGCAGTGGAGCGCCGCGCCGCACGCCGGTTTCACCACCGGCACGCCGTGGATCGGCTGCGCCGAGAACTACCCGCAGATCAACGCCGACGCGGCGCTGGCCGATCTCGACTCGGTGTTTTACGCCTACCGCCAGCTGATCACCCTGCGCAAGCAGTATCCGCTGCTGACCCACGGCGACTATCAGGATCTGGCGCCGGATCACCCGGCGCTGTGGTGCTATCAGCGCAGCTGGAACGGCCAGCGCCTGCTGGTGGTGGCCAACCTGAGCCGCGAGCCGCTGGCCTGGGCGGCGGAAGGCGTGGAAGCCTCCGCCCAGTGGCGCCCGCTGATGAGCAACTACAGCGACTCGGCGGATCAGCCGCAGGCGCTGACGCTGCGGCCGTTCGAAGCGGTGTGGTGGCTGCTCGAAGACTGACCCCGCAGGGCGCGGCGAGCGCTGCGCCCTACAATGTCCCCATCAGCGCCACCACCCCGGCGGCCGCTTGCGCCAACTGCTCATCGCTCATGTCGGTCACGCCCTGCACCAGATGCGGCGGCAGATAATCCATGCCGGTCAGGTTAGCCAGCGCGTGGAACGGCAGCAGCAGATCCTGCACCGGATAGCGGTTGTAGCCTGCCGGCGTGTAGGCCTGCGCGTTGCCGCCGGTGCTCACCACCAGCTGCAGCGGCTTGCCGTGCAGTTTGGTGCCCTCGCTGCCGTAGGCGAAACCATAGGTTAATACCGCGTCCTGCCATTCGCGCAGGATCGCCGGCGAGCTGTACCAGAAAAACGGGAACATCATCACCACCGCATCGTGGCTTTCCAGCAGTGCCTGTTCGCGCGCCACGTCGATGCGGTAATCCGGGTAAGCGCGGATCAGCTCGTGCACGGTCACGTTAGGCAGCAGGCGCACGGCCTCGATCAGCGCCTGGTTGATACGCGACTCGTCGGGGGTGCGGTGGGCAGTTAACACTAAAATGCGTGACATAAATGATTCCTTGAACGTAAAGAAGATGAGGCATTTTTCCATTTCTGCCGCTTCGGGTGTAGGCTGTTCAAGGTCACTTCAATTTCAACCGAAAGTATCAACCACTATGTCGCTGCCCTTTGACGTGCACCGCCTGCTGCCGGCCTTCCTCGCCGCCGCGCAGGCGCAAAATTTCTCCGCCGCCGCCCGCCAGCTGGGCGTCACGCCGGCGGCGGTCAGCAAAAATATCCGCGCGCTGGAAGAGAAGCTGGCGCTGCGGCTGTTTCAGCGCAACACCCACAACGTGCTGCTGACCGACGAGGGCAAAGCGCTGCTAGCGCAGGTGGCGCCGCTGTGGCAGGCGTTGGCGGCGACGCTGGAAAGCGCCGGCGGCGAACGGCAGGCGCCGGCCGGGGTGGTGCGCGTCACGATGATCCCCGGCTTCGGCCGCCAGATGCTGATGCCGTTGATCCCGCAATTTCTGGCACGCTACCCGCAGATCGATCTCGATCTGTCGCTGGATGCCCGGGTGGTGAATCTGGTGGGCGAAGGCTTCGACGTCGGCATCGGCAGCCGGGTCGATCCCGACAGCCGGCTGGTGGCGCGCCCGCTCTACCCGATGCACATGTCGCTGGCGGCGTCGCCCGACTATCTGGCACGGCACGGTGAACCGCAAACGCCGCACGACCTGCTGCGGCACGACTGCCTGCGGCACCGCAACCCCAGCAACGGCCGCCACGTCAAATGGCAGCTGCGCCATCAGGGCGAAACGCTGGCGCTGGATTTGAACGGCCGATTGGTGGTGAGCCGCCCGGAAATGTTGCTGGATGCGGCGCTGGCCGGGCTGGGCATCGTCAACCTGGCGCGCTGGTACCTTGAAAAGCACTTCGAGCAGGGCACGCTGCGGCCGGTGCTGGCGGAGTGCTGGCCGCGCCCGGTGCAGCTGTGGCTCTATTACGCCTCGGCGGATCTGCCGCCGCGGGTGCGCGTCTGGGTGGATTTTCTGCTGGAACATTTTCGCGATCGGCCGGCGGGCGATTGACGACTGTTCAGCTTGCGCACGCTCTTCCGTTTTCCTTGTTCTACATCAAAAGAATCTCGCCAATATCTATATATAGTGCATTAAGAATTGCGAACACCTATATATAGTAGTTATCCACAAAATCATCCACACGCCGCCACAGCCCTTGCGCGCTGCGGCTTTGCCCTGTGGATAAGCGAAATTTGACGGTTGCTCGCCACGCCAGGCGGGTATGAACGCTCCCTCGGGGAACAAGGAGTACAACGTGAAACCAGTAGTGATTAAGCGGGACGGTTGCCAGGTACCTTTTGACGAAGCGCGCATCGCGCAGGCCATCGAGCGCGCCGCGCTGGCGGTGGGCGTGGTCGACGCCGACTACTGCGCCACCGTCGCCCGCGTGGTCGCTCAGCGCATGGAGCAGCAGCCGCGCGTCGATATCCACGAGATCCAGCAGGCGGTGGAAAACCAACTGATGGCCGGCGAGTACAAGCAGCTGGCGCGCGCCTATATCGAATACCGCCACGATCGCGACGTGGCGCGCGAGCTGCGCGGCCGCCTGAACCAGGAAATTCGCGGCCTGGTCGAGCAGAGCAACCGCGCGCTGCTGAACGAAAACGCCAACAAGGACAGCAAGGTGATCCCCACCCAGCGCGACCTGCTGGCGGGCATCGTCGCCAAACACTACGCCAAGCAGCATATCCTGCCACGCGACGTGGTGCTGGCCCATGAACGCGGCGAAATTCACTACCACGATCTCGACTACTCGCCGTTCTTCCCGATGTTCAACTGCATGCTGATCGATCTGAAAGGCATGCTGACCAACGGCTTCAAGATGGGCAACGCCGAAATCGAGCCGCCGAAGTCGATCTCCACCGCCACCGCCGTGACCGCGCAGATCATCGCCCAGGTCGCCAGCCATATCTATGGCGGCACCACCATCAACCGCATCGATGAAATCCTGGCGCCGTTCGTCGACGAGAGCTTCCGCAAACACCTGCAGGTGGCGGAAGAATGGCAGATCCCGGACGCCAAAGGCTATGCCATGGCGCGCACCGAGAAAGAGTGTTACGACGCCTTCCAGTCGCTGGAGTACGAGGTCAACACCCTGCACACCGCCAACGGCCAGACGCCGTTCGTCACCTTCGGCTTCGGCCTCGGCACCAGCTGGGAGTCGCGCCTGATCCAGCGCTCGATCCTGAAAAACCGCATCGCCGGGCTGGGCAAAAACCGCAAGACCGCCGTGTTCCCTAAACTGGTGTTCGCCATCCGCGACGGCCTCAACCACCAGTACGGCGATCCGAACTACGACATCAAACAGCTGGCGCTGGAGTGCGCCAGCAAGCGCATGTACCCGGACATCCTCAACTACGATCAGGTGGTGAAGGTCACCGGCTCGTTCAAAACGCCGATGGGCTGCCGCAGCTTCCTCGGCACCTACGAGCAGGACGGCGAGCTGGTGCACGACGGCCGCAACAACATCGGCGTCATTAGCCTCAACCTGCCGCGCGTCGCGCTGGAGGCGATGGGCGATGAGTCGCGCTTCTGGGCGCTGCTGGATCAGCGCCTGCAGCTGGCGAAAAAGGCCCTGATGACGCGCATCGCCCGGCTGGAAGGCATCAAGGCGCGGGTGGCGCCAATCTTGTACATGGAAGGCGCCTGCGGCGTGCGGCTCAAGGCCGACGATAACATCGCCGACATCTTCAAGAATGGCCGCGCCTCGATTTCGCTGGGCTACATCGGCCTGCACGAGACCATCAACGCGCTGTTCGGCGGCGAAAATCACGTGTATGACGACGAGGCGCTGCGCGCCAAAGCGGTGGCGATCGTCGCGCGCCTGCGCGCCGCCGTCGACGCCTGGAAAGACGAAACCGGCTACGGCTTCAGCCTCTACAGCACGCCGAGCGAAAACCTGTGCGATCGCTTCTGCCGGCTGGACACCGCCGATTTCGGCGTGGTGCCGGGCGTCACCGACAAGGGCTATTACACCAACAGCTTCCACCTCGACGTGGAGAAGAAGGTCAATCCGTACGACAAGCTGGACTTCGAAGCGCCCTACCCGCCGTTGGCCAGCGGCGGCTTCATCTGCTACGGCGAATACCCGAACCTGCAGCACAACCTGAAGGCGCTGGAAGACGTGTGGGACTACAGCTACAGCCGGGTGCCTTACTACGGCACCAACACGCCGATCGACGAGTGCTACGAATGCGGCTTCACCGGTGAATTCTCCTGCACCAGCAAGGGCTTCACCTGCCCGAAATGCGGCAACCACGACTCGGCCAAGGTCTCGGTCACCCGCCGGGTGTGCGGCTACCTCGGCAGCCCCGATGCCCGGCCGTTCAACGCCGGCAAGCAGGAAGAGGTGAAACGCCGGGTGAAACACCTCGGCAACGGGCAGCTCGGCTGAAAAGCGCCGTGCAACCTAGGCAGAAGCCTGTTCATCAGGCGTGATTGTCGCAGCCAGTTTGCCTTCGGCCAGCGCGCACCAACCGGAGCGTACACGCAGTACGTGAGGATTGGCAGCACTGCCTGGAGGCAAAATGGCCAGTAAAATAGCCTGATGGGCAGGCCTCACATGAATTATCACCAGTATTACCCGATCGACGTCGTCAACGGCCCCGGCACCCGCTGCACGCTGTTTGTCGCCGGCTGCGTGCACCAGTGCCCCGGTTGCTACAACAAAAGTACCTGGCGGCTCAACGCCGGCCAGCCGTTTACCCCGGCGCTGGAAGACCGCATCATCGCCGATCTGAACGATACGCGCGTGCCGCGCCAGGGGCTGTCGCTCTCCGGCGGCGATCCGCTGCACCCGGCCAACGTGCCGAGCATCTTAACGCTGGTGAAACGGGTGCGCGCCGAGTGCCCCGGCAAGGATATCTGGCTGTGGACCGGCTACCGGCTGGCGGAGCTGGACGCGCAGCAAATGCAGGTGGTGGACAGGATCAATGTGCTGATCGACGGCAAGTTCGTGCAGGATTTGAAAGACCCGGCGCTGATCTGGCGCGGCAGCAGCAACCAGGTGGTGCATAGGTTGCGTTGACAACGCTAGTTTGGAAATTTCTCACGCTGGTGGGCAATCGAGAAAACCTTAATAACATCATCGACGATGATATACACCAGCAACAGGGAGGCCTTGTTAATTAGCAACTTACGTGCCTTCCCATACCAAGGCTTACCTAACTCAGGATGATCCAGCAAACGCTTTACCGCTTTATCTATCTCGTTATCAGCCTGCACTGCCGCCTGTGGATTGAAAATATAAAGAAACTCAAAAATACGTTCCCTGTCCCGTAGCGCTGCATTATCCCATTCGATACGCATAACGATCCCTATTTTCGGTCGTATTTCGCTCTAATTTTTGCCTTAAAGGCATCCATGCTTTCTTCAACTTCTTGTTGGCTAAGGTAGACAGCATTACCCTCATGCAGACGGGAAAAAGCTGCATCCACCTTATCTTTCAACCAATTTTCGTGCTCCTCCGCGGCCCGTTGCTCATCAGCCATTTGCTCCGCCAAGCGGCGGCAGGCTTCACTCAATGTCGTTCCTTTAGCTTCCGCGGCCTTTTGCGCCAAACGCTTGGTTTCATCTTCGATGCGAAACTGGATGCGACTTTCCATCTTTGCTCCTCCTGCAATCACACGATGGCGACACTAAATCTTGAACAGAAACGTTAGCACATTTGTGACAACGATATCGAGATAAACAGTCGTTTTTCGAACATTTTACACCACCCCCATCCCCACCACGCCGGTCAGCACACCGCACAGCGCCCGGGCGGAGAAGGCTTTGTTGAGCATCAGCAGCGAAGGCAGGCTGACCGCCGGCAGGGTCATCAGCAGCGCCAGCGCCGGGCCGGCGCCCATGCCCGCCAGCATCATGGTCTGCACGATCGGAATTTCCGCCGCGGTGGGGATAACGAACAGGCAGCCGACGATCGCCAGCGCGATGATCCACAGCAGGCTATTGTCGATGGCGCCGTCGGCGTGCGGGAACAGCCAGACCCGCGCCGCGCCTAGCGCCAGCACCGCTAACACGTAGATCGGGATGGTCGACCAAAACAGCGCCCACAGCGCTTTACCCCAGCGGGCGAGGAACGGCCGCTCGTCGCTCTGCGCCGTCAGCACCAAAGGCTGTGGCGCGGCGGGCTGCGGATCGTTGGCGGTCATGCGCTGCACCAGCCAGGCGATGCCCAGCACCATCACCACGCCCGCCACCAAGCGGATGGCGGCGAACGGCCAACCGAGCACAAACCCCATGAATACCAGCGTCGCCGGGTTCAATACCGGGTTGGCGAGCCAAAAGGCCAGCGCGGCGCCGCTGGATACCGACTGACGGCGCATGCCGGCGGCAACCGGTGCGGCGCAACAGGTGCACATCATGCCCGGCAGCGCGATCAGCGCCCCCAACACGGTGCCGGAAAAACGCCGGTGGCCGAGCGTGCGCGCCAACCAGTCGCGCGGGATCAGCACCTGCACCAGCGAACCTAACAGCACCCCGAGCAGCGCCGCCTTCCACACCGCGGTGAAATAGACCAGCGCGTACTGCCAGGCCGCCAGCCAGGGGCTCGCGGCGCCGTCGGCCAGGATCGATTTGCCGATCGAGTGGCTGTCCGCCGCCACGAACGCCTTGCCGTAGTAAGGCTGCCATTTGACGTAGTAGAGGCCGACGGCCACCACCAGCAGAAACAGGATCGGTTTCCACAGCGGCCAGGCGCGTGGGGCGTGTTCAGGGGCGTTCAGAGGTTGCGGCATGGTAGCGGCCAGAGTCAGTCAACAGAGGCGCCAGCATAGCGCGCCGCCGCCGCCCGTGCACGCCCGGGCTGTCCTAAATAGTTCATCTGTTCGCCACCGAGGCGTAACGCGATTGTCATCTGCGCCCGGCACCATGATGCCAACTTGAAAACCACAGGGTAGACGCCCGATGAAACGCACCGCTTCCGCCTTCATCGCACAGCCATCGGTATGACGAGGTTTTTATTATGATGGAGTTATCTAGACATCCGACCACTTACCCCACCCGCTATCAGCAGATCGCCGCGCAGCTGGAACAGGAGCTGCGCACGCAATACCGCTGCGGCGACTATCTGCCTTCGGAACAGCAGCTGGCCGAGCGTTACCAGGTCAATCGCCACACGCTGCGCCGCGCGGTAGATCAGCTGGTGGAGCGCGGCTGGCTGCAGCGCCGCCACGGCGTCGGCATTCTGGTGCTGATGCGGCCTTACGACTACCCGCTGCACGCCAACACCCGCTTCAGCCAGAACCTGTTCGAGCAGGGCAGCCACCCCACCAGTGAGCGCTTACTCGCTGTCTTGCGCCCGTGCAATGGGCATGTCGCCAGCGCACTCTCGCGTGAAGAAGGCGAAATGGTGATCCACCTGCGCACCCTGCGCCGGGTCAACGGCGTGCCGATGAGCGTGATCGACCACTATCTGCCCGATCTGGACTGGTGGCCGGCGCTGCAGCAGTTCCACAGCGGTTCGCTGCACCAGTTTATCGAACAGCACCTCCAGCAGCCGCTGACCCGCCGCCAGACGCGCATCAGCGCGCGCCGCGCGCAGGCCAAAGAGAGCCGGCTGCTGGAGATCGCCACCCACGCGCCGCTGCTGTGCGTGCGCACCCTTAACGTCCGCAGCGGCGGCGAAGACGTGGCGGAATACTCCGTCAGCCTGGCCCGCGCCGACATGATTGAACTGACGATGGAGCACTGAATGCAAGCCTTAGAGTCGAGACAACGCTGGATGTCGGTGCTGGCACACAGCCGGCCCGAGCAGCTGCGCAGCCACTGGCAGGCGCTGAACCTCAGCCCGGGTTACCGCTGCATCCGCGCGCCGGAGATCGGCCTGGCCCAGCTGCAGGGGCGCATGGGCGCCACCGGCCGCCGCTTCGTGCTGGGGGACATGACGGTCACCCGCGCGGTGGTGCAGCTGGACAACGGCGGCTACGGCTACAGCTATATCGCCGGGCGCGACAAGGCGCACGCCGAGCTGTGCGCGCTGGCCGATGCGCTGCTGCAACAGCCGGAACACGGCGAACGCCTGCAACAACAGCTGATCGCGCCGCTGGCCGCGCTGCAGCACGAGCAGCGCCAACTGCGCGCCCGGGCGATCGCCGCCAGCCGGGTGGATTTCTTTACGCTGGTGCGAGGGGATTAAGCCATGAGTTTATTGACCGGTTTTGAGCAACCGATAGACCAATCGCAGCACGCTTTCCGTTTGATTCTTAAAGCCTTGAGCGAACCGGGCCACCGGGTGACGCTGCCGGCCGGCCCGGCCTGGGCGCCGCTGAACGCCGCCAGCACCGCCGCGCTGCTGGCGCTAGCCGATCAGGAAACGCCGCTGCAGCTGTGCGAGGCGCTTAAAAGTGAGCAAGTGCTAACAAACATTCGTTTTCACAGCGGCGCGCCGCTGGCCGCCACGGCGCAGGAGGTCTGTTTTGCCCTGTTCGATGAGCAGCTGCAGGCCGCCGATCTGCAGGCGTTGCCGCACGGCACTGAAATCTCGCCGGAGTTTGGCGCCACGGTCATCGTGCAGCTCGCCGAGCTGGAGAACGGCACAGCTCTGCGCCTGACCGGCCCCGGCATCGAGAGCCAACGCCTGATAGCGCCGCGCCTGCCGCCGGCGCTGCTGGATTATTTGGTCAACCGCCCGCAGCGCTTCCCGCTGGGGCTGGATATTTTGCTGACCTGCGGCGATCGCCTGCTGGCGATCCCGCGGACCACCCGCGTGGAGGTGTGCTGATGTACGTAGCGGTAAAAGGGGGCGAAAAAGCCATTGAGGCCGCCCATCAGCTGCAGGAACAGCTGCGGCGTGGCGACGAGGCGCTGCCGGCGATCGGCGCGGAACAAATCGAACAACAGCTGGGGCTGGCGGTGGATCGGGTGATGACCGAAGGCGGCATCTACGATCGCGAGCTGGCGGCGCTGGCCATCAAACAGGCCAGCGGCGATCTGGTGGAGGCGATCTTCCTGCTGCGCGCCTATCGCACCACCCTGCCGCGCCTGGCGGTCAGCGAGCCGCTGGCTAGCGAAAACATGCGGCTGGAACGGCGCATCTCGGCGGTTTACAAGGACTTGCCCGGCGGGCAGGTGCTGGGGCCGACCTACGACTACACCCACCGGCTGCTGGACTTCGCGCTGCTGGCGGAAGGCGAGGCGCCGCGCGCGCCGCAGGCCGACGAACCGCTGCCGGACAACTGCAGCCACGTGTTCGATCTGCTGTGTCGCCAGCAGCTGGCGCGGGAGGAACAGGACGACGGCAGTACGCCGGACGACATCACCCGCAACCCGCCGGTTTACCCCTGCTCGCGTTCGGCGCGCCTGCAGCAGCTGGTGCGCGGCGACGAAGGTTTTCTGCTGGCGCTCGGCTACGCCACCCAGCGCGGCTACGGCCGCAACCACCCGTTCGCCGGCGAGATCCGCACCGGCCACGTTTCGGTGGAGATCGTGCCTGAAGAGCTCGGTTTCGCCATCGATATCGGCGAAATCCTGCTGACCGAGTGCGAAATGGTCAACGGCTTCGTCGATCCAAAGGACCATCCGCCGCACTTCACCCGCGGTTACGGGCTGGTGTTCGGCCGCGCCGAACGCAAGGCGATGGCGATGGCGCTGGTGGACCGCGCATTGCAGAGCCCCGACTACGGCGAAGGCGTCGCCGGCCCGGCGCAGGACGAAGAGTTCGTGCTGGCCCACGCCGACAACGTCGAGGCCGCCGGCTTCGTCTCCCATCTCAAGCTGCCGCACTACGTCGACTTCCAGGCCGAACTGGCGCTGCTCAAGCGGCTGCGACAGGAATACAGCGAGCATCAGGAGGCCCGCGATGAGTGAAGTATTGACCGGCTATAACCTCGGCTATCTGGACGAGCAGACCAAGCGCATGATCCGCCGTGCCATCCTGAAGGCGGTGGCAATCCCCGGCTATCAGGTGCCGTTCGGCGGCCGCGAGATGCCGATGCCCTACGGCTGGGGCACCGGCGGCATTCAGCTCACCGCCAGCGTTATCGGCCGCGCCGACGTGCTGAAGGTGATAGACCAGGGCGCCGACGACACCACCAACGCGGTGTCGATCCGCCGCTTCTTCCAGCGCGTCGCCGGGGTGGAAACCACCGAACGCACGCCGGAGGCCACGCTGATCCAAACCCGTCACCGCATTCCGGAAACCGCGCTGCGCGAAGACCAGATCCTGATCTATCAGGTGCCGATCCCGGAGCCGCTGCGCTTTATCGAGCCGCGCGAAACCGAGACCCGCAAGATGCACGCGCTGGAGGAGTACGGCGTGATGCAGGTGAAGCTGTATGAAGACATCGCGCGCTACGGCCATATCGCCACCACCTACGCCTACCCGGTGAAGGTCAACGATCGCTACGTGATGGATCCGTCGCCGATCCCGAAATTCGACAACCCGAAAATGCACATGATGCCGGCGCTGCAGCTGTTCGGCGCCGGGCGCGAGAAACGCATCTACGCCCTGCCGCCGTTCACCAAGGTGGAGAGCCTGGACTTCGACGACCACCCGTTCAGCGTGCAGCAGTGGGACGAACCCTGTGCGCTGTGCGGCTCGCGCCACAGCTATCTGGACGAGGTGGTGCTCGACGATCGGGGCAACCGCATGTTCGTCTGTTCGGACACCGACTACTGCCGGCAGCAGCTGGCGCAATCTTCGCAAGAGGCGCAGCACTGATGACTTCCACCCCTTTGAGCACCACCCCGCTGCTGTCGGTGAACCGGCTCACCCACCTGTACGCCCCCGGCAAGGGTTTCAGCGATGTGTCGTTCGACATCTACCCCGGCGAAGTGCTGGGCATCGTCGGCGAATCCGGCTCCGGTAAAACCACGCTGCTGAAGTCGATCTCGGCGCGGCTGGCGCCGCAGCGCGGGCAGATCCTTTACCGCCCGCAGGCGGGCCAGGAACAGGATCTGTACGCCATGGCGGAGAGCGATCGCCGCCGCCTGCTGCGCACCGACTGGGGCGTGGTGCACCAGCACCCGCTCGACGGGCTGCGGCCGCAGGTCTCCGCCGGCGGCAACATCGGCGAGCGGCTGATGGCCATCGGCCAGCGCCACTATGGCGACATTCGCCGCCAGGCCGGCCAGTGGCTGGAAGACGTCGAAATCCCGCTGTCGCGCCTCGACGATCTGCCGACCACCTTCTCCGGCGGCATGCAGCAGCGGCTGCAGATCGCCCGCAACCTGGTCACCCACCCCAAACTGGTGTTTATGGATGAGCCGACCGGCGGGCTGGACGTGTCGGTGCAGGCGCGCCTGCTCGATCTGCTGCGCAATCTGGTGGTGGAAATGCAGCTGGCGGCGGTGATCGTCACCCACGATCTCGGCGTGGCGCGGCTGCTGGCCCACCGCCTGCTGGTGATGAAACAGGGCGAAGTGGTGGAGAGCGGCCTGACCGACCGGGTGCTGGACGATCCGCACCATCCCTACACCCAGCTGCTGGTTTCTTCGGTGCTGTCGTAACCCAAGGCGATAACAGATGACTATGCAAATCCGAGTTGAACATCTCAGTAAAACCTTTGTGCTGCACCAGCAGTACGGCACCCGCCTGCCGGTGCTGCACGACGCCAACCTGACGGTCCACGGCGGCGAATGCGTGGTGCTGCACGGCCACTCCGGCAGCGGCAAATCCACCCTGCTGCGCTCGCTGTACGCCAATTACCTGCCGGACAGCGGCCATATCTGGATCAACCACCAGGGCGACTGGCTGGACATGGTCAGCGCCGACGCGCGCCAAATTCTGGCGGTGCGCCGCCATACGCTGGGCTGGGTCAGCCAGTTCCTGCGGGTGATCCCGCGCATCAGCGCGCTGGAGGTGGTGATGCAGCCGTTGCTGGAACAGGGCGTCGAGCGCGCCGAGTGCCGCGAACGCGCCGAAGCGCTGCTCGCTGCGCTCAACGTGCCGCAGCGCCTGTGGCCGCTGGCGCCGTCCACCTTCTCCGGCGGCGAGCAGCAGCGGGTGAACATCGCGCGCGGCTTTATCGTCGATTCCCCCATTCTGTTGCTGGACGAACCGACCGCCTCGCTCGACAGCCGCAACAGCGCGGCGGTGGTGCAGCTTATCGAACGCGCCAAGGCGCGCGGCGCGGCGATCGTCGGCATTTTTCACGATGAAGGCGTTCGCCAACAGGTCGCCGACCGGCTTTATGACATGCAGGCGCCGCAGGCGCTGGAGGCCCTCTGATGATCGTCAATAACGTTAAGCTGGTGCTGGATGACCAGGTGGTGCAAGGCTCGCTGCAGATGCAGGACGGCGTGATCCGCAGCTTCGCCGACGGCCCGAGCCGGCTGCCGCAGGCGCTGGACGGCGACGGCGGCTGGCTGCTGCCGGGGCTGATCGAGCTGCATACCGACAACCTGGACAAGTTCTTCACCCCGCGCCCGAACGTCGACTGGCCGGCCCATTCGGCGATGAGCAGCCACGACGCGCTGATGGTGGCCAACGGCATCACCACGGTATTGGACGCGGTGGCGATCGGCGACGTGCGCGACGGCGGCCACCGGCTGGAAAACCTGCAGAAGATGATCGACGCGGTGATCCACAGCCAGCGCGCCGGGGTGAACCGCGCCGAGCACCGGCTGCACCTGCGCTGCGAGCTGCCGCACGAGAGCACGCTGCCGCTGTTCGAACAACTGATGGACAAGCCGGGCGTGTCGCTGGTGTCGCTGATGGACCACTCGCCGGGCCAGCGCCAGTTCGCCTCGCGCGAAAAATACCGCGAATATTATCAGGGTAAATACCACCTCAACGACCAGCAGATGAGCGAGTACGAGGAGCAGCAGGTCGCCCTGTCCGCCCGCTGGGCCGCGCCGAACCGCGAGGCGATCGCCGCCCACTGCCGCGCGCGCCGCATCTCGCTGGCCAGCCATGACGACGCCACCGCCGCGCACGTGGCCGAGTCCTGCGCGCTGGGCAGCGCCATTGCCGAGTTCCCCACCACCGAGGTGGCCGCCCGCGCCTCGCACCAGCAGGGCCTGCAGGTACTGATGGGCGCGCCGAACATCGTGCGCGGCGGTTCCCACTCCGGCAACGTGGCGGCGCACCATCTGGCGGCGCTGGGGGTGCTGGATATTCTCTCCTCCGATTATTACCCGGCCAGCCTGCTGGACGCGGCGTTTCGCCTCGCGGCGGACGAACGCAACGCCTACGATCTGCCCCAGGCGGTGCGCATGATCACCCGCAACCCGGCGCGGGCGCTGGATCTGCAGGATCGCGGCACCCTCGCCGAAGGACTGCGGGCGGATCTGGTGCTGGCGCGGCCGCACGGCGAGCACGTTTATGTGCAGAACGTGTGGCGCCAGGGCAGGCAGGTGTTCTGATGGCGCGGCTCATCTACCTGATGGGGCCTTCCGGCGCAGGCAAGGACAGCCTGCTGGCCGCGCTGCGGGCCGACGCCGACCGCGCGCCGCTGGTGGCGCACCGTTACATCACCCGGCCGGCGGACGCCGGCTGCGAGAATCATATCGCGCTGAGCGAACCGGAATTTCTGCGCCGTCGCGCCAAGGGGCTGTTCGCACTCGACTGGCAGGCCCACCAACAGCACTACGCGTTCGGGATCGAAGTGGATCTTTGGCTGCTGCAGGGGATCGACGTGGCGGTCAACGGTTCGCGCGCCCACCTGCCGCAGGCGCAGCAGCGCTATGGTGCGCAGCTGCTGCCGGTGTGTCTGCAGGTCAGCGCCGCGATCCTGCGCCGGCGCCTGCAGGATCGCGGGCGAGAAAGCGCCGAACAGATCGAGCAGCGGCTGGCGCGGGCGGCGGAATATCAGCAGAGTCTGCCCGCCGGCTGCCGGGTGCTGCACAACGATGGCCCACTCGACGACACCCTGGCGGCGCTGCTGGCGCTGCTGCCTACCGCCACCCGACAAGCTCAGGACGCGACGCCATGAACGACTTTGCCCAGCCGAAAATCGGCGACAACGTGACCCTTAACCGCACCCGGCTCGGCCAATATGTGCATCTGGCCGACGATGCGATCCTGGAAGAGGTGGAGATGGGGGACTACTCCTACACCGCCGGGCACAACCAGATCTTTTACGCCACTATCGGCAAGTTCGTCTCCATTGCTTCCTATGCGCGCATCAATCCCGGCAACCACCCGACCTACCAGCGCATCGCGCAGCACCACTTCACCTATCGCGCCTCCGAATACGGGCTGGGGGAAGACGACGCGGCGTTCTTCGACTGGCGGCGCGAGCACCACGTCACCGTCGGCCACGACGTGTGGATCGGCCATAACGCCATCCTGATGCCGGGCGTCAGCGTCGGCAACGGCGCGGTGATCGGCAGCGCGGCGGTGGTCACCAAGGACGTGGAGCCTTACAGCATCGTCGCCGGCGTGGCGGCCAAAAAGATCGGCATGCGCTTCGACGATGCGCTGATAGAACGCATCGAACGCAGCCAGTGGTGGCACTGGGATCACGCCACGTTGCAGGCGCGGCTGGCGGATTTTCGCGACATCAACCGCTTTGCGCAGAAGTACCTTTAACGGAGGGGAGCGATGCAACTGACCTTTCTCGGCACCGGCGGCGCGCAGCAGGTGCCGGTGTTCGGCTGCGACTGCCTGATCTGCCAACGGGCGCGGCGCGAGCCGGCATTTCGGCGGCGAGCGTGCAGCGCCATGCTTAACTATCAGGGGGAAACGACCTTATTGGATGCGGGATTGCCGGCTTTGGAGCGGCGGTTTTCGGCGGGGCAAATTCAACGTTTTTTACTGACACATTACCACATGGATCACGTTCAGGGGTTATTTCCTTTGCGTTGGGGGTGCGGAAATTCCATTCCGGTGTATGGCCCGCCGGATGAACAGGGCTGCGATGACCTGTTCAAACACCCCGGCATTCTGGCGTTTCAGCCGCCGCTGGCGCCCTTTGCCACCGTCGAGCTGGGCGGCATGCGCATCACCCCGCTGCCGCTGCAACACTCCAAACTGACCCACGGCTATCTGATCCAGGCGGCGGGCGCTGCGCTGGCCTACCTGACCGACACCGTCGGCCTGCCGCCGGCCACCGCCGACTATCTGCAAAACGTGGCGCTGGATCTGCTGGTGCTCGATTGCAGCCTGCCGCCTCAGCCGCAGGCGCCGCGCAACCACAACGATCTGACCCGCGCGCAGGAGACACAGCGGTTGCTGCAGCCCAAACGCACGCTGCTGACGCACATCAGCCATCATCTCGATCTGTGGCTGCTGGACAACGAGCTGCCCGCCGGGCTGGAGCTGGCGTTCGATCACCTCAGCGTCAGCCTCGGTAGCAGTGCAGCCGATCCGACTCCAGCACCCTGACCCCTTCGCCCGGCGTGAACGCCTGTTGCAGCAGCGTTTGCGCCACGTCTTTGGCTGAGACGGCGCGCCATTTGCCGGGCAGCAGCCTGAACAGCGGCAGCGTGAGGCGCTCCATCAGGCGCGGCGCGGGGCGATCCCCCACCAGCATGGAAGGCCGCACCAGCGTCAGGCGCGGCCAGTGCTGTTCGCGCAGCGCCTGCTCCATCTCGCCTTTGGTGCGGTTATACAGGAAGGTGGAATCCGCGTTGGCGCCCAATGCGCTCACCACCAGACAGTGCTGCGCCCCCAAACGGCGGCCGGTCAGCGCGCTCTCCACCACCAGTTGATAATCGACGTAGCGGAAGGCATCGGCGCTGCCCGCCGCCCGGCGGGTGGTGCCCAGGCAGCAGAACACCAGATCAACCGGCTGCTGCAGGCTACTCAGCAGCTCGAACAGCGCATCGCCGACCGGGTTGGTCAGCTTGCCGTGCGGCGGCAGCGGCGTGCGCGTCGGCGCCACGATGGCCGTTATCTGCGGATCGCTTTGCAACAGCTGCAACAACTCTCGCCCCACCAGCCCGGTTGCGCCGACTAACAGTGCTCGCGCCATGCAATCTCCCGTTGTAATCAATACGTCGACTTAAAGTATAGACCGCGCCCAATGCAGCTTCTTGCCGAAGCCGAGGGTGTTGTCGGTCATCTTCACCTCGTGCAGATCCAGCCGCCAAACCGAGGCCTTCATCGCCCTGGCGATCGGGAAACGCTTGCAGTAACGCGCGCGCGCCGCCTCGGCTTCTTCGCCGCTCAGCAGCACCGCCTCGGCGCGATACTGCACACCGCGGATCAGAGCGATGCTTTTTGGCTTCGGCGCGATGGTGCCGACCACCCGGCCGTTGTTCAGCATCAGCCCGCCGTGGCGGGTGTGCGGTTCGGTCATCAGCCACAGCGCCATCGCCGCGGCGTCGAACACGTAAAAACAGTTGGCGCACCACATGTCGAGGCCGTCGCCGGCGCACAGCGTCAAGACGTGTTGTTTGCCGATGAAATCCGCAATCTGCTGCCGTTGTTCTGGGGTATTCAAGGTTACTCGCCTCCCTGTTCACTCGCCTCATCTTACCCTGCGTTGTTGAGGCGAGTCACAAATAACGATAATCGCCAAAAAACAAAAGTGAATATAAAAACAAAGATAGTGAATTTTTATTTATTTTAGCATAAAGCAGGTTGATAACATAAATAACACAATACAGATTTATTTGATCGTTATGCAGCCGGTTATTTGACCGCTTTTTTTATTCCTTCCCGAGCGCCATTGAAATTAAGTGTTCAGGGCTCGCGAACATTAGCAATTCATTTACATGCCAACCTCTGCGCCTGGATGATAGTTATGCAACACATTGCATAACCGGTGAATAATTATTTATCAAAACCGGCATTTATGTGATTATCATCACAATTTTTAGTGCATCTTGCGCTAAAATAGCGCCATCTTTTCACTCAGCAAGGTGGATTAGAAAATGGAAAACAATAACCGAAAAATGGCGCATATCAGGCGCACAACCCATATTATGATGATGGCTCATCGCAGCTGCTTTAGCTTCGCATTCTTCAACTACAGATAACCCTCCCCCTCGCTCTTACGCCGTTGATAAGAGTGTCATTGCGTTTTTAATTATTCTCCGCACACCGGTGATAATATCTCTTTCTCGCTAGCCGGGAAGGACACGCAATTCATTCTTAATTTCGGCCAAGCGCATCCAAGCTAAATAAAACAGCGAACACAGTTAATGCCTTTCGGCATCGCTGGGTTCTCACACACCTTTATTTTCGTGAAGGCGTTAACGGCAAATGGAATTATTTGCTGGCGGACTGCCTTTGCCTGAAGAATGAGAAAAATGAAAAAATTAAAAATTGCCGCCAACACCCAAACCCTCGGCTGCTTTGAAACTGAACGCGACATCGTCGATGTGCATCACAGCGATTTTAATGACGTCGCTGCCATCGTGCTGTCGGTAGACGACGTCACGCAGGGTATGGTGGCGCGCATCGAAGAGCACGGCCTGAACATTCCGCTGTTCGTCGCCGTCTGCTGCGAAGAAGAGCTGGATAACGCCGTACTGCCGGCGCTGCACGGCGTGTTTGAGCTGTGCGGCAAGAATACCCAGTTCTACGGCAAACAGCTGGAGGCCGCCGCCGCCAAATATGAGAGCGAGCTGCTGCCGCCGTTCTTCAACACGCTGACGCAATACGTAGAAATGGGCAACGCCACCTTTGCCTGCCCCGGCCACCAGGGCGGCGAGTTCTTCCGCAAACACCCGGCGGGCCGCCAGTTCTTCGACTTCTACGGCGAAACGCTTTTCCGCTCCGACATGTGCAACGCCGACGTCAAACTGGGCGATCTGTTGATCCACGAAGGCGCGCCTTGCGCCGCGCAGCAGCACGCCGCCAAGGTGTTCAACGCCGACAAGACCTACTTCGTGCTCAACGGCACCTCGGCCTCGAACAAGGTGGCGACCAACGCCCTGCTGACGCGCGGCGACCTGGTGCTGTTCGATCGCAACAACCATAAATCCAACCACCACGGCGCGTTGATCCAGGCCGGTGCCACGCCGGTGTATCTGGAGACCGCCCGCAACCCGTTCGGCTTTATCGGCGGCATCGACGCGCACTGCTTCGACGAACGCTACCTGCGCCAACAGATCCGCGAAGTGGCGCCGGAACGCGCCAACGAAGCCCGCCCGTTCCGCCTGGCGATCATCCAGCTCGGCACCTACGACGGCACTATCTACAACGCCCGCCAGGTGGTCGACAAGATTGGCCACCTGTGCGATTACATCCTGTTCGACTCCGCCTGGGTGGGCTATGAGCAGTTCATTCCGATGATGAAAGACTGCTCGCCGCTGCTGCTGGAGCTGAACGAGAACGATCCCGGCATCATCGTCACCCAGTCGGTGCACAAACAGCAGGCCGGCTTCTCGCAAACCTCGCAGATCCACAAAAAAGACAGGCACATCAAGGGCCAGAGCCGCTACTGCAACCACAAGCGCTTCAACAACGCCTTTATGCTGCATGCCTCCACCAGCCCGTTCTATCCGCTGTTCGCCGCGCT
>NZ_KV792465.1:130196-142622 GCF_001808215.1 Serratia sp. HMSC15F11 | reverse complement strand
CGCCGCGCTGGACGTCAACGCCAAGATGCACGAGGGCAAAAGCGGCCAGCGCCTGTGGCAGGAGTGCGTGCGCGTGGGGATCGAAGCGCGCAAAATGCTGCTGGATACCTGCACGATGATCAAACCGTTCGTGCCGGATCAGATCGACGGCAAGCCGTGGCAAGCCTATGACACCGCGGCGATGGCCAACGATCTGCGCTTCTTCAACTTCGTGCCCGGCGAAAAATGGCACGCCTTTGAGGGCTATGCCGAATCGCAGTACTTCGTCGATCCGTGCAAACTGCTGCTCACTACGCCGGGCATCGATACCGCCACCGGCAGCTACAGCGAATTCGGCATCCCGGCGACCATTCTGGCCAACTACCTGCGTGAAAACGGCATCGTGCCGGAAAAATGCGATCTCAACTCGATCCTGTTCCTGCTGACGCCGGCGGAAGACATCGCCAAGATGCAACATCTGGTGGCCCTGATCGCCCGCTTCGAGAAGCACATCGAGCAGAACTCTCTGCTCAGCGAGGTGCTGCCTGCGGTCTATAAAAACCATCAGCAGCGCTACAAAAACTACACCATCCGCCAGCTGTGCCAGGAAATGCACGACCTTTACGTCAGCTACGACGTTAAAGAGCTGCAAAAAGAGATGTTCCGTAAAAGTTATTTCCCGCGCGTGGTGATGAATCCGCAGGACGCCAATACCGAGTTCGTGCGCGGCAATGTGGAATTAGTCTCGCTGGCTAAAGCCGAGGGCCGCATCGCCGCCGAAGGCGCCCTGCCTTACCCGCCGGGCGTGCTGTGCGTCGTGCCCGGTGAAATTTGGGGCGGCGCCGCGCAGCGTTATTTCCTGGCATTGGAAGAAGGCATCAACTTATTGCCGGGATTCGCGCCGGAATTGCAGGGCGTTTATATCCAACAGGATGAGGACGGCTGGAACCGCGCTTACGGCTACGTCATGAAAAATTAAACACCTTACGGGGCGGCGATGATTCCCGCCGCCCGGATCGCATCCTAAAAGAGAAAATGATCATGAGTAAGTCCAATAATAAAATGGGGGTCGTACAATTAACGATCCTGACCGCCGTGAATATGATGGGTTCCGGCATAATTATGCTGCCGACCAAGCTGGCCGAAGTGGGCACGATTTCGATCGTTTCCTGGCTGGTGACCGCCGTCGGCTCGATGGCGCTGGCCTACGCCTTCGCCAAATGCGGCATGTTCAGCCGTAAATCCGGCGGCATGGGCGGCTACGCCGAATACGCCTTCGGCAAATCAGGCAACTTTATGGCGAACTACACCTACGGCGTTTCGCTGCTGATCGCCAACATCGCCATCGCCATTTCCGCCGTCGGCTACGGCACCGAGCTGTTTGGCGCTACGCTCAGCCCGCTCGGGATCTGTATCGCCACCATCGGCGTGCTGTGGCTGGCAACCGTCGCCAACTTCGGCGGTGCGCGCATCACCGGCAAAATCAGCGGCATCACCGTCTGGGGCGTGATCATTCCGGTGGTGGGCATCTCGGTCATCGGCTGGTACTGGTTCAGCGGCAGCGCCTACGTCGCCGCCTGGAACCCGCATCAGGTGCCGACCTTTGAAGCCATCGGCGCCTCGATCTCGATGACCCTGTGGGCGTTCCTGGGGCTGGAATCCGCCTGCGCCAACACCGACGTGGTGGAAAACCCGGAGCGCAACGTGCCGATCGCCGTACTGGGCGGCACCCTCAGCGCGGCGGTGATCTATATCGTTTCGACCAACGTGATCGCCGGCATCGTGCCGAACATGGATCTGGCCAACTCCACCGCCCCGTTCGGGCTGGCGTTCTCCCACATGTTCAACCCGACGGTCGGCAAGATCATCATGGCGTTGATGGTCATGTCCTGCGTCGGCTCGCTGCTCGGCTGGCAGTTCACCATCGCTCAGGTGTTCAAATCCTCCGCCGACAGCGGCTTCTTCCCGAAAATCTTCTCCAAGCTGAGCAAGGCCGACGCGCCGGTTAAAGGCATGCTGACCATCGTCGTCATCCAGAGCGGCCTGTCGCTGATGACCATCAGCCCATCGCTGAACAAGCAGTTCAACGTGCTGGTGAACCTGGCGGTGGTGACCAACATCATCCCTTACATCCTGTCGATGGCGGCGCTGGTCATCATTCAGAAAGTGGCGAAGGTGCCGGACAACAAGGCGCGCATCGCCAATATCATCGCCGGCATCGGCGCGCTGTACAGCTTCTACGCGCTCTACAGCTCCGGTGAAGAAGCGATGATGTGGGGCGCCATCGCCACCTTCCTCGGCTGGACGCTGTACGGCATCGTCTCGCCGCGCTTCGAGCTGGCGGGTAAAAAGGGGTAAAGCGGTAGGGCACCGGCGGCCGGGGATGGGATTGTGATGGCGAACATGCCATCATACGCCGACCCTGGCCACCGAAACGGCGTACGATGACCGACACTTTCCCCACTCTCTGGCACCTCTACATGCTGCGTTTACCGAGCGGCATGCTGTATACCGGCATCACCACCGACGTGGCGCGCCGCCTGGCGCAGCATCAGGCCGGCAAAGGCGCCAAGGCGCTGCGCGGCAAAGGGGAATTGACGCTGGCGTTTCACTGCCAGGTGGGGGATCGCTCAACGGCGCTGAAGCTGGAATACCGCGTCAAACAGCTGAGCAAAATACAAAAAGAGCGGCTGGTGAGTCCCCCGCCGCTGTCGTTGGAGTATTTGCTTCCTGGTTAACAGGTGTCGGTAAAGTTTTATCCCTTCTATTTCAAACTGCTTGTACAGCAGTGAACTGATGGCTAGACGCTCGCGGCCGGCCGCCGAATTTCTAAGCTGCCTATACGGCAGTGAACATCTTCTCCATCAAGCTGCCGGCCACCTCCGTTTTCTAAGCTGCCTATACGGCAGTGAACGTGCGCGTTTCCTCATCGGCCTGGATTTCCCTTTTCTAAGCTGCCTATACGGCAGTGAACGCTTGCCGTGCTGTAAGTTGGGTCATTAGCCATTTCTAAGCTGCCTATACGGCAGTGAACTAGTCATCCGGCACTGCTGGCGCTGGCGGGGCTCTCTAAGCTGCCTATACGGCAGTGAACACGAACACGCGCACCCGACTATCCATGCTCGTTTTCTAAGCTGCCTATACGGCAGTGAACACGTGCCGGTAATATCCTGCCAATCGGTGCCATTTCTAAGCTGCCTATACGGCAGTGAACGTTTTAGCTAATGATGGGCGCCCACGCACCCGTTTCTAAGCTGCCTATACGGCAGTGAACGGACACGATTCACTTTTACGAGCCAACCTATTTTTCTAAGCTGCCTATACGGCAGTGAACTCTCGCCTGGGCGCTCAGCAGCGCGTCCGAATTTTCTAAGCTGCCTATACGGCAGTGAACGTGGTGAATCTTCCAGGGCGGAATGCCTTTCTTTTCTAAGCTGCCTATACGGCAGTGAACAGCCTCGATGACCTGGAGTCCACAGTGCATACTTTCTAAGCTGCCTATACGGCAGTGAACGCATACGCTAATCGCGTGAAGGACTGCGCTATTTTCTAAGCTGCCTATACGGCAGTGAACGCGCGCATGCGCTTGGGCAGCGGGCCGATCATTTTCTAAGCTGCCTATACGGCAGTGAACGCCAACCTTTATGCTCATTGCTTGAGCCATCATTTCTAAGCTGCCTATACGGCAGTGAACCTGGCGGCAGCAAGCGGCACCGGCAACACTGATTTCTAAGCTGCCTATACGGCAGTGAACGGTGGAAGACTGACCCGCTAAGCGTCAGTTATTTTCTAAGCTGCCTATACGGCAGTGAACCCGTTCGCCGCCGGGTTGATCTCCGACTGTATTTTCTAAGCTGCCTATACGGCAGTGAACTGAGCAAAATAGCCTCTAACAAACTGATTATTAAAGAACAACAGTCAAATCCCTCGGTTTAACCCTAATTTTTCAGATACCGTTCAGAGGCAACAAAATCAATGTGTTACCTCTGAACGAAAAAAGAGGGTTAAAACCAAGGTACCGTAGCGGAGGCACTCAACCCATAAAAACTAAAAACGCCCGGCGTTGGCCTTTCCTGTAATTGACCCTGTTTCAGGAACAAGCGGAAGTGTTGCCCGGTGGAGAGACTCTTCAAGGCAATAAAAGGCAATAAGGTTCGCTGCTCGTTCGCCATCGGTATTCTTTCCCGTGCCTGTTCTTCAGTCAGCCAACCTTTACTGACGGCTCGGCGGCGTATACGCTCAACGCTACTCTTTACCTGAACTCTGCTGACGGTACGAAACGCCGTCTCAGCAGGCACAGCCTGGATGAGCGATAGGTCGGTATAGTCCCGTAACCCTTTCATCCAGTCGAATCCCCCCAGCGCCGTCAGCGCTTCGTGGCTGCCATGCAGCCGCAAAATGGCGCCTGGCGTACGTTGCATCTGCGGAAAGCTGATACCGATATCGCCTTTGCCATAGGCAGCCAGCGCCCGATGCAACTTGGCGAACAATGCCGACAGCAGAGTGGGTTCGCTGAACTCAGGATCGGGCAATACGCGGACGTCCTGATAATGATCCATGGTATCCCCTTATTCGCCTTTTTCGCCAAATACGCCGCCGCGGATCAGCACCGCCATCACGTAATGCTGCTGTTCAACCGACGGTTTCTCTTCTTTAATTACCCAGCGATCGAGTAGCGTATAAAAATCCATCTTTTCCTTTGGCTGACGGCAGGCGATGCCACGGCTGGTCACCGACCCATAAGGTTCTACGGCGATCGCGCCAAGAGAATCGGCCTGAGAATGCCAGGTATCGATAGTGCGCAAAGCGTTACCGACTTTCTGCGAGTGCATCGCGGCAACGCCATCTACCTGGTACAGCAACTTACTTTTCTTACTGTTGCTGTCTAATACCAGCTCCTGAGAAGGGAAAATTTCCTGCCCATTCCCCAAGCGTACAAACGCCTCGACATTGAACAGGGCAAAACTTTCTCCCACCAGGCCACGTTCAATTTCCGCCGCCAGCTCGCCTAGCGCCCCTTTCGGTTGGCTAAATTCGCGCAGGCTGTAGTCATGCGCGTTGAATTCCCAGGTTTTACTGCCGGTCACTCGCACGGCGATTTTTTCAGCCCCCACGCGGTTACGCCACAAGAAGCGCCCATTCGCCAGGTTCTCGGCATAACGCGCGGCTAAAGTACCAAAACCATGCTCGGCGATATAGCCCTCGATCACCGCCTGCAGCGCATTTTGATAGTCCTGATCGTTACAAACCGACGGCACCGCCAGATTGCCCAACACACGCAGCGTGAACGCCACTTTTAGGGTATCGGCATCTTGCGGCAGCGCCGCAACATCAACCGTTTGCAGGTTTGGCTTCTGAATTTCAGCATCAAGCTTGGCGGGATCGCTGGTAATCGCGTTTTTCAGGCGATTAGAGATAGTCCCACGCACCGCCTTTTCTTTAATGACGATAGGTTGCCAACTCTCGGTGCCCCACTCACCCGCCAACATGATGGCGTCCGAGTTTGCCAATTTGCGTTCAAATGCCAACACCGAAGCGGTTTTAATCGTTGATTTAGCCATTGCAATAATCCTTTAAAAGTCGTCGAGATGAATTGAGTCAGCGGATTCGTCATCCTGCGGAATCACTGCAGACGGGGTACGGCAGTAATAGCCGTTATCGGTTGTTTGATAGCGCCAGAACAGCGCGGATAAATCGTGAATACGGTGCAGACCGCACCATTCACCCACGCCGTAAACGGCTTCAGCGAAACAGAACGGCGTTGACGCATCGCGCGCATTTAGCACTTCACCCGCCGGGTAGAGAGGAGAAATACGCTGATAACCCGTCATCAGCGGCACTAAATAGCCGGGTTGAGGTTTACCTACGTGTTCCCACTCAGCCTTGTCTCCCACTTCGGGCGTTTTCTCCTGATGAGTGGGCACCGCCTGCATTTTCAATGCGGCGAAGTCGAGCCAGGCATCCAGCATTTCCGCTTGCGGCCGATGCTGTTTTAGCGCCGTGAAATGTTGTTGCAACAGCTCTGAACGGTCCAACAAGGCAAAGCCGGGCAACAGCCGGCACACTAAACGCCGCACGTCTTCAGGCTGCTGCGGATAGCCGCGCACGCTCACGCCACGCAGCCGCGTAATGCTGCCACCGGCCAGTTTTTGCGTTTGGCATAAGCGGTAAAGGTGTTCTTGCAACTGATCCAAGCCAATATCGCCGTTGGCAATTTCACCGGCGCATTCAATCACCAGCGAGACCGTCATGTGCATGCGCCCTTCTTCATTGAAGGCGGCGGTTTTAGCTTCTTTGGTCAATGGATTGCGCGTCAACGCGAACTGGTAGTCACGCCCTGATGAATGAGCATGAATTTGGCGCCGATGGCATATCACACCACAACCGCCCAGCGTTAAGCCGTGACTGGCCTGTAACTTGCGCGACAGCGCGTGCACATAGCCGAGGAAGTGGCTGATGGCAGGAAAACCGTAAGTCAGCCCCGCTACCGCGTTGGCATTCTCTACCTGAAGATGACGCAATACGATCACATGGCTCATTTGAGATCCTCCGCCAGCGCGTCTTCCAGCTCTCTTAACCGCTGGCGGAACAGCGGCTCAGTACGCCATTCACGGCGCTCCACCATTCCCATATTCATCGGTTCAACACTCAACTGACGATTCAGCCACACGGCGAAGTCATCGGCAATTTCAGCCTGCCATTCATCTTTTTCTCGCTCAGCACAAAACCATTCGTCATCTTTAGCCCGATAGGGATCGAGCCACAGCTGTTGCGCCAGTTTTAGCTCGCAGCCCTCGTTACGGCTCCAGCCGCACCATTCCTCACGTTGAATATCTGCAGCAACGTTAAACAGCATGCCGATAATCTGATCGATAGAAGCCTGACGGCGGCGGCGGATCTCTACGGTGTTATCTCGCTCCTGCACTCCAAGCAAGAAATGTCTCAACTGCGCCACCATGCCACGCACCAAATAGCTGAACGGCCCGCGCCGCTCAAAAATAGACTGGCAGCCATACGGCGGCTTATCCGGACTTTGCCATTCTGGCGGCGTACATGGCAGTAGCCACACTCGCCCGCCACGCGCACTGTTAAGGTAGGAAATATTCTGCGGTTTGGTGCCGCCCATATTCATCACCGCCGTCTGCGGGAAATAAGTCAGCTGCTGAGGATGCCACTGCCCCGCTCTGCGCGCCTGATTGGCCTCTTTGGTTTCGTCGCTGAAACGCACGTGCAGCAAACGATCGTGCAATGACTGGGCGAGGGAGGAAGAAAACAGCGGGCTCAGCAAATGATAACCGTCCCCCACCGGGAAATAGATCTGCTTAGCCAGCTTATGCGAGCTGGGCTGTTTGTTAATCAACGCCTGGCTGAAACCACTGACCCACAGCTCAAGCTGCTGAGGAGTTTCAGCCAGCTCGGCTAGCGCCGAATGATCCTGTCGCTGCAAGCTGGCAAGCAGAGAATCGCCTTGATGCTCGGTTTGCAGCAGTTTTGCGACATCCAACGCGGCGGCATTGCCAACCGCATCAACCGCAGGTTTTGGCAACGCCGCCGTTGACAGGTAACGCTCATCGCCTTCCCCCTGGCCGTATACGCTGCTGCCTTTGGCATCGCTGTGGGTGTATTTGGCGGCATGGGTAACCAGACTGATTTGCCCGGCGCGCGCGGCGGCGTCCGTTAACCAGGCCCGCACCTCATAACGCTGCTCCAGATCGCGCCGTTCCTGCGCCAATTGCTGTTGCAACACACCCTGTTCGGCCTCCGTTGCTGCTGCCAGCTTCTTTTGCGCGTCCTTATCGAAGGCTTCGAGCTTGGGTTGCCGTCGTCCTTCGATGTAGGTCACGATAAAAGAAGCCAGTCCTTGTTGTGGCATATGAGCTCCTTAATTATCAAATCTATGATTCAAAATGCGCGGAACACCCCAAGCGCCGGATGGAAACGCCACGTATCGGCCTCGTCCTCGCCCGGTTTGCGTAAATTGATTTCGCCAAACCTCTCGCTGATCTGCGCAAACTCCATCCCCAGCGTATCCGCCAGGCGGCGGTATAGCTGCGGATAATCGTTATCCATCCAAAGGCTGTTGCCATCAGCCAAAGCCAGGCCCGGATAGTCAAAATCACCGCTCTGTTTACTGCCGCTGGGGCCTGCGTCGCGATTCACAAACACCATGCTTTCTTCGTCTTCCTCCAGAGAGAGGTAATACTGTGTTTCTTGGGCAGACTGACGGAATGGGTAGCGCCGTTGCATTTCAGCATTCCAGCTCAGGGGATAACGCCACCACAGAGCGGCGCTTTCTGCGGTTTTCTGCGTACCCAGTAACGCTTCCCACAACCGGCGATGCTCCAGATCGACCAAATTCTCGAACAGGGGCCCCTTGCCGGCGCCTTGCCGTTCGCGAATTCGTGGGATAGCGCTGGGGAATTGGTACTGCTGAGGGAGCAACAACGTCTGCAGATCGTGGCTGGCTAACCGGAAATGTCGGGATTCGAACCCCGGCCGGCAATACGCCAACTGCTCACTGTTTCTTTCGCGCAGCGCTTTGATATTTTTATTGAGAATTAACAGATTAGGCGTTACCGGCGGCTGCTGACGGTGTCGCTGAATACGCCCCGCCAATTGGATAAGCGAGCGCATGGAGCTGGGTTCAGCGATTGCCCAATCCAGATCCCAATCACGCCCAACTTCCGCGACCGGTGAAGCCAGTACGACAAAAAGATGATTCGATTCATCATCACATGCGACGGCCCGCTTGATCTCCTCAACCTCCCATAAGGTTTCCGGTTGGTGGCGCGTCAGCGTGGCATCCAGCCGCCGTTCGATATGCGAGCGCATCGCCAAAGGATGCTGGCTGTGGTAAACACAATAATGAATGCGGTAACCGGCTGGTGGAGCGAGTTGCATCAAGCACTGTGCTACCGCCACGAGCGGATCGATATTCGCCATGCGAATCAGGCCGATGGAGACGGTCTTACCGCTTGTATGCTGCTGGCAGTGATGCTGGTGCTGTTGAATAATCGCAGAGTGCAAACAGGCAGCAACCCCCTCCAACACCGTCTCTTTTTGCCGCCCGGCAACCACAACGGGCAACAATTCCGCCTGACGCAAAGGTGTAAGCTGTTCCAGCTTGTCGATACGCTGCGTGACAAAGCGGGTGTGCTCATCCAAGAACATCGACGCTTTATCGATCTCTGCACTGACAGCGCCATGCTCATCGAACCAAGCGCAGCAAACGTTCAGCGGTGTTCCTGGTTCGGCACAGGATCGTTGATACTCACGTCGGCCGGTGCAATAGGCGTTAAACAGCGCCTGTACCAGCGCAGGGGGGAGCGTCGCGGACGAAAGCAACACGCGGGTGCCGAGCATTCCAGCCCAGTTAACTAAACGGCAGAGGGCCGGCAAGTCAGTGATATCAAAGTCATCCGGCTCATCCAACACCAGATCGGCAGTGAGCAGGCGCAACATCGGGGCGATTTGCCGCCCACCGCGTACCCCTTCCGTCGCAGGGATCAGATAATCGATGGTGCTTACCAGAACCGGGGCACTGATCAACTTATGTAAGCGACTATCCTGGGCCAGCCAGCGGCTCAGGCGCCCATCATCCAGCGAGCCTTCGTAACGGACATACTGATGTTCGGCAAATAACGCCTCCGCCGAAACGCTACCGACATCGGCAACAGGGAGCTTATGCTTATGCAGTTGTTGAACGGCCATGGAACCGATCATCACGGCGAGATCGTCGTCTTGTAAATGCAGCCGGTCACGTAACGCATCCCCGGTTTGCAACGTCAATGTACGCAGGCCAAGCGCAATGCTGAAACGGCATCCCTCCTGTTCGTCCGCCAGCGCATACATAATGCGAGCGTTGGCAAACGTTTTTCCGCAGCCGGTCGATGCCATATTCACACCGAAGAAACCTTGTTTAACCGAACGCTGCCGCAGTGCGGCCGCGACGTCGTAGGCTTTGTCCTGCCAGCGATACCTTTCGTGCGCAGAGCGGCGTTTGAAGCCTTTGTGGCGAGTGATGGCGGGCAGCGTTTTGCGCACATGCGGCAGCAAACGCCCTAAAAGCAATGCCCCTTGCCCTACGCCAATATTATGCTCGTCCAGCTGCTGTTTACGCTGGCCGGTCTGACGATCGGTATTCGCCCATGCCGCATACCCAGGCGCCTGCCAATCAGTTACCGCCGGCCCAGCGGAATAGACGTGATCCGCCAACATCAGCGTCAAACGCGCCAAATGAACGGCAAACTGTTGCCCCAAATTGCCGAATTGAACCAATGAGCCAAGTTGCTGCGCGCGCTGGGCCAGCTTTTGCGCTTTCGCGCACCATAAGGCACTTTGCAGCGGTGTGCCTTGTGGGAACTGCCATACCTGAGCGAAATCCTCCGGTTCCCAGTCACTGTGATCCTGATTCGTCGAGTTCCAGCATGCGTTAAGCTGATTTTCCAACCAACTGGCGCTGCAAGCAAAGTCTGGGGTATCACGGTAGCGTTCGGTATCATCTGACCGGGGATATGCCGGTAATCGATGGTGAGCCACTATCAGCCAGCCAATCGCCTGCGCCAAAGGCGGTAAGGTTTTGAACGGGCTTTCAGACATCCCTTGCCTATCCCGATACAAGCGCTGTAATAGAACCGGTTCATCCTCTGCGGTGATTTCAGCTAACGCGGCCAACCACTGCTTATCTTGCCGCTGACCGACAAAGGCCTGAAACAGGCGCAGAGAAACCCATTCGTGGCGATACGGCTGAAACCGTTTCGCCCCTGCTTGTATCAACCCCGCCTGAAACAACGCGTTCGCTTTGCCAAAGTCATGAAACAGCCCGGCTATCCCCGCCATCAAGGCAATCGCCTCAGCGCTGTGCCAGTGGTTCTCATCCTGGCTTTTCAAAACATCACGGGCGGTGCTGTTGGTCGGCACGGTTCCTTGGGCGTTAAACCTGCGCGGATTGCCTACCACCCATAGCAGCTCCGTCTGATTAGCTCCCCGGATCCAGTGGCAGGCAACCGCAGTATTTCGGCGCGCCGTCTTACGCAAAGCGCGCCGCAACGTGTCCAACCCCTGCAAAGTGATAGCTGTTTGCCAAGTGCGATCGCCCTTTCGTTCTGCGAACTGATCGAGAATTTTACGTGTTTGAGTGAGCGCGAACTTATTGCATTGCGAGATCAGCAGAACATTCATGAAGCGCCCGCCCCTAAACGTAAGGCGGTTTCTTGTAGGGTATCGATCATCAGATCCAATGCGTCAGCACGCTGAAAACCATTCAGGCAGCGTTGCCTAAAGTCTTGCTCCTCTTCCCCCGCCATCGCCGCGATGAAGGCTTGGGGCAAAATCAATGCATCTTTTATCAAGTCCGCCACGTCGAAAACTAACCCACCGCGCCGCGTTTTGCCATGCAAAACGGCTAAACCGTGGGGCAAACCGGTCACCCAGGTTGCCGTCGCCGCCAGCCCATAAGCCAGGTAGTTACCGTGATCGAGAAAACGGTTAGCCAGATCGCTACCACCGCCGCGCTTGGCGCGAATGAAATCGCCGTAACTGACCGCTTCCGCCGCCAACTTATACAACGCTTTGGTCATTACGGCTTCTTGCAACATCAATTCATTGTGCGTTGTACTCTCGCTGAGCTTTGACTGATAGCGTTCAACCAACGCCAGTAACCGCTCTTCATGCAATACAAACCCGTCTTCGCGCTGCATTCGTGCACCCAGCCAATGCCGTTTAATTTGCTCGATACGCACCTGTTGAAAAATTCGGGCGGCTGCCAGCCTTTTTGCCTCGTCGAACCAAAAACTGACCCAGTTCTGAAGGTATTCCGTAGGACGATACTCGCTCTGAGGCGTCAGCCACGAGACGGCGACTTCCACTTCGTTAGCAGCAAATAGGGGTGTCCCACCGCCACCACAGAATCCGACTAAAACGCCGGCGCGAGCAAACTCACGCATTGCAGCCTGCGTGACCGAGGTTCCGGTTCCCAACATGATGGCGGTAGTGTTGGCAATAGGGATGTTCCAGTAAAGAGACTGCTTTCCTTCGTCCGTGACATATTCGACGCGGCCGCCATTCACTAAAACTCGGCAATATTGCAGGTAATACAAGTTTGCTCGTTTCGAGTGCAGTATTGTTTTTAATTCAGAGGGGGAAAGGGTATTTTTCATTGTTATATTTCTTATCCATAATGAAATAATTACAATTAAAATAAATAACAAGCGATGAATGTCAATGCAGGCGACACCACCGTTCTACCACGTTTTTCCAGGGAAATCCGTTGCAACCGAGTCAATATTCATCAATCAGAAAAATAAAATCATCCACTTATTGATCACTGCCGGAATGTATCAAATACATATTACTTTTTCCTATATTCTGCCTGTACGGCAGTGCACGCCGGACTGGCAAATTTTGGCATCATTCCCATTTTCTAAGCTGCCTGTACGGCAGTGCACG
>NZ_KV792465.1:129008-130176 GCF_001808215.1 Serratia sp. HMSC15F11 | reverse complement strand
TTTTCTAAGCTGCCTGTACGGCAGTGCACGTTCTCGAACTACTGGCAGAGCTGGAAGCGAATTTCTAAGCTGCCTGTACGGCAGTGCACTTTGACTGCTCCGCTGGTGGGTGTTCAGTAATTTTCTAAGCTGCCTGTACGGCAGTGCACGCGGCTGCACGGCGTCGAGCCTTATCCTTATCTTTCTAAGCTGCCTGTACGGCAGTGCACGTTCCTACCGTTTTCACGCCCGCTCGGCCGATTTTCTAAGCTGCCTGTACGGCAGTGCACTTCGCGCAGCGTCCGGCTGAAATAGGTTTTGTTTTCTAAGCTGCCTGTACGGCAGTGCACAGCGGCGTCGCCGTAATAGTCCACGTTCGCCATTTCTAAGCTGCCTGTACGGCAGTGCACTGCTGGCCACCTGATTGGCAATGGTATCCATCTTTCTAAGCTGCCTGTACGGCAGTGCACCATTCGACTGTTGAGGTTTATTTTGCTGCTTATTTCTAAGCTGCCTGTACGGCAGTGCACTTCACATGGTTGCTGACGTGGGAACAGGCCGATTTCTAAGCTGCCTGTACGGCAGTGCACTATTTACCGTCACATTGACGATGTTCGATACATTTCTAAGCTGCCTGTACGGCAGTGCACTATCGGCAGGAGCCGCTGCAGGCGGTGGCGTATTTCTAAGCTGCCTGTACGGCAGTGCACCAAATCCGAAGACGCGGTCAAACACCTCAGGATTTCTAAGCTGCCTGTACGGCAGTGCACGCTCGTCACGCTCTTAGCACAGGCTGAAGTCCTTTCTAAGCTGCCTGTACGGCAGTGCACATCGTATTTGACCCCCGCACTACTGCGTTCCATTTCTAAGCTGCCTGTACGGCAGTGCACAAAGCCGCTCAGGGGTTTGAGAAAAAAAACATTTTCAAGCTGCCTGTACGGCAGTGCACGGTCATTTTCTAACTCGGCAAGGGGTAACTATTTTCTAAGCTGCCTGTACGGCAGTGCACGGTTAACGTGATCGTGCCAGTGCTGTCTGCACTTTCTAAGCTGCCTGTACGGCAGTGCACGTCAGCGCGTCCCGGCGTAGCCGTCACCCCAATTTCTAAGCTGCCTGTACGGCAGTGCACTATCAGCTGGTGACGCGCGCCACGATCCCTATTTTCTAAGCTGCCTGTACGGCAGTGCAC
>NZ_KV792465.1:128657-128988 GCF_001808215.1 Serratia sp. HMSC15F11 | reverse complement strand
CGCTTTTCTAAGCTGCCTGTACGGCAGTGCACTGGCGTACCAGCGCGATATCAACCGATTCCCTTTTCTAAGCTGCCTGTACGGCAGTGCACCAGAGGATGCCGGCACGGCAGAAATTATCATTTTTCTAAGCTGCCTGTACGGCAGTGCACACCGACGGCGCCGGATGGAATGGCGAAGTTTCTTTCTAAGCTGCCTGTACGGCAGTGCACTATTTCTTTTTAGAATAAAGGCTTTCCATGATTTTCTAAGCTGCCTGTACGGCAGTGCACGGGTTTCGATCGCGAACGGGTTCCCGGTCGCTTTTCTAAGCTGCCTGTACGGCAGTGCA